>CAMAWZ010000077.1 GCA_945861995.1 Pseudorhodobacter antarcticus | reverse complement strand
TGGCGATTGAGGCGCGGCGCAAGTTTATGAAGAACTGATGAAAAACAGGGGGCAGCCTTTCGCCGCCCCCTGCCCTGCAACACCCTGAAAACCTTAGAAAAAGCCTAGTTTGTTAGGGTTATAGCTGACCAGCATATTCTTGGTCTGCTGGTAATGATCCAGCATCATCTTATGCGTCTCGCGCCCGATGCCCGACTGTTTATACCCACCAAAGGCCGCATGGGCGGGGTAGGCGTGATAGTTGTTCACCCAAACGCGGCCCGCCTCGACCCCGCGGCCAAAGCGGTAGGCCCGTGTGCCGTCGCGCGTCCAAACGCCAGCGCCAAGGCCGTACATCGTGTCATTGGCAATCGCCATGGCTTCGGCCTCGTCCTTAAAGGTCGTCACCGACACAACGGGGCCAAAGATTTCTTCTTGGAAAACGCGCATCTTGTTGTTTCCCTTAAAGATTGTGGGCTGGATATAGAACCCGCCCGCAATGTCGCCGTTGAAACGGGCGCTGTCGCCGCCGATCAAAACCTCAGCGCCTTCGTCACGGCCAATTTGGAAATAGGACATGATTTTGTCGTGCTGCTGCTTGGAGGCCTGCGCGCCGACCATCGTGTTCATATCGCGCGGATCGCCCTGTTTAATCGCGCGGACACGCGCGATGCAGCGTTCCATAAACGCCTCGTAAATGTCTTCTTGGATCAGGGCGCGGGATGGGCAGGTGCAGACCTCGTCCTGATTAAAGGCAAACAAAACAAAGCCTTAGACGGCTTTATCAAGAAAAGCATCATCCGCCGCCATCACATCGGAAAAGAAGATGTTGGGCGATTTGCCGCCCAGTTCCAGAGTGAACGGGATCAGGGATGCAACAGCGCCTTCGGCCACTTTGCGGCCCGTGGCGGTAGACCCTGTGAAGGCGATCTTCGCAATGCGGCCCGACCGCACCAGCGCGTCGCCCGCCTCGGCCCCAAGGCCGTTTACGATGTTCAGCACGCCATCGGGCAAAAGATCACCGATCAATTCCATCAGCACCATAATCGCGGCGGGGGTCTGTTCGGCAGGTTTCAGGACAACGCAATTGCCCGCAGCCAGCGCGGGGGCCAATTTCCATGCGGCCATCAGAATCGAGAAATTCCAAGGAATGATCTGGCCTACAACGCCAAGCGGTTCGTGAAAATGATAGGCCACTGTGTCGTTATCAATTTCCGACATCGTCCCTTCTTGACTGCGCAAAACCCCTGCAAAATAACGGAAATGATCGATTGCCAGCGGAATATCCGCGTTCACTGTTTCGCGGATCGGCTTGCCGTTGTCCCATGTTTCGGCGGTGGCGATCAGGTCAAGATTGGCCTCCATCCGATCGGCGATTTTCAACAAAATATTGCTGCGATGGGTGGCAGAGGTCTTGCCCCAAGCTTCGCGCGCGCCTTGGGCGGCATCCAAGGCAAGGTTCATGTCTGCCGCATCCGACCGCGCCACTTCGCACACAACAGCGCCCGTGATCGGGGTCACGTTATCCATATATTTGCCATTCACTGGCGGTACAAATTTACCACCAATAAAGTTGTCATAACGGGTTTTGAAGGGCGAGGCCAAACCGCCTGCGCCTTGGGTCATCGTGTTCATATGGTGTCCTCCCAGACAAGCACCGCCTCCCAGCGGTATGGGCCGACACTGCGCTATGCGGCGCTCATCAGGCAGGGGGGCGCGCAGGTGGCGGGCGCTATGTGTCGCAGATTTGAGACAGGTTAACCCCAAAAAGCGACAAAATGGCGCGCGCGGAACGTATGGCCCGCGTATGGTTTGCGTATGTTTTGCGTATGGCATCCGTCCCGACATCGCCCGGGCAAATGGCGCGCGGTGGATTTACACTTTGCCGCCGATTTTGCGGTGAAATGTGGCGCGCGAAATGCCCAAACTGCGGGCGGCGGCGGATGCATTGCCCTGCGCGCGGGCAAGGGCGCGCATCAGCACGGCGCGCTCGCCATCCTCTAGCCGTTCGGACTGCGGCGAAAAGGTCGCCCCCGCCAAAGCGTCTGCGGCGGGCATGGGGTTGCGGGCAATGTCGCGCGGTGTCGCGCTTGCCGACCAAATCCAAAACCCCCTCGCGCCGCAGGGCCGAGATTTGGCGGCTGACAGTTTCCAGCGTAAGGCCCAAGTAATCGGCCAATTCTTCGCGCGTCAGCGGCAGATCAATCAAAATCGCGTGGCCTACTGATTTCATGCGCAACGCCGCCTCGCGCCGCGCCAAAATACATAAAAAGCTGGCGATCTTTTCGCGCGCGGTTTTGCGCCCCAACAACAGCATCCATTCGCGCGCTGCGTCCAACTCGTCCAAGGTCATTTCCAGCAATCGGTGCGCCAGATGCGGGGTCTTTTCGATCAGGGCCTCGAAGGGCTTTTTGCGAAAACAGCACATGACCAAATCGGTGGTGGCGGTCACATCATAGGCCGCTTGACTGCGCCCTGGCCGCCCAACGAAATCTGACGGCAGCAAAAGCCCCACCATTTGCCGCCGCCCATCTTCCATTGTTTGGGTCAACGCGGCGATGCCCGACACCACTGAGGCGACAAAATCCATCTGCTCGCCCGACCAGACCACAGGCGCACCAGCGGGATAGCTGCGATAAAATTTCACCGCCTCAAGCTGCGCCAATTCATCGCTGTCACACCGCGCGCAGACGGCACGGTGGCGAATGGCACAATCACCGCAACTGATGTGGGTGGATAATTTTTGATGCAACACGCGGCGGCCCCCGTCGGAATTGATCTGAATCAAAGCAAGATCCATGACTTTCATCAACCATAACCATATGACACATTTTTCGCAACTCGCCCAATTCGGTCTTTTTGACGCGCGCGTGCCGCGCTACACAAGCTATCCCACCGCACCGCATTTCAGCGCCGATGTGGGGGAGAGCGATTTTCAGCAATGGGTGCGCGCGATCAAACCCGGCAGTGAAATTTCGCTGTATATGCACGTGCCGTTTTGCCGCCGCCTGTGTTGGTTCTGCGCCTGCCGCACGCAAGGCACATCTTCGGATGCGCCCGTGCGCGCCTATGCAAACTCCCTGTTGGCTGAAATTGAAATGCTGCGCGCAATATTGCCCAAAGGCGTGACTTTGTCGCGCCTGCACTGGGGCGGCGGCACCCCCACGCTGATGCCCGCTGCGATGATGGAAGACGTGGGCCAAGCAATTTTTTCGCTTGCCCCGCTGGCCAAAGGCGGCGAGTTTTCGGTGGAAATTGACCCCAATGAGATTGACGCGGCCCGCCTGCGCGCCCTGACGGGTTTGGGCATGAACCGCGCCTCGATTGGGGTGCAAGATTTCGACCCCGAAGTGCAAGCGGCGATTGCGCGAACCCAGCCGTTTTATCTAACCCGCCAAGTGGCCGACATGATCCGCGATGCGGGCGTTTCGGCGCTGAATGTCGATATTCTGTTCGGACTTCCGCATCAGACCGAATTGCGCATGGCCGAATCGGTGATGCAACTGATCTCACTTAACCCCAGTCGCGTGGCGCTGTATGGCTATGCGCATGTACCGTGGATGAGCCGCCGCCAGCAAATGATCCCTTCCGCCGACTTGCCGACGGCCCAAGAACGGCTGCGCCTGTTTGAGTTGTCGTCAGATTTGCTTACGGGTGCAGGGTATGCGGCCGTGGGGATTGATCATTTCGCTTTGCCAGACGATGGGATGGCCCGCGCTGCAAGAACAGGCCAGTTGCGCCGCAATTTCCAAGGCTACACCGACGATACCGCCGAGGTTCTGATTGGCATTGGCGCGTCGTCCATCTCGCGCTTTCCGGGGGGGTATGCGCAAAACGCGTCGCGCACCGCCGATTACACCAGCGCCATTCAAAACAACCATTTTGCGGCGCATCGCGGCCATCGTTTTTCGCCCGAAGATCATGTGCGCGGTGCGATGATTGAACAGCTTATGTGCGAGTTCCGCATTGACCGCGCGCGCATTGCCGCGCGTTTGGGATATACGCCTGCGGTTTTGGATGACCTGTTACAAAGCTGTTTTACTGCCTTCAAATCGGTTTTGGTTTTGGATGACGAAGGGCTTAAATTACCCAAAGCTGCAATGCCGCTTGCCCGCCTGATCGCGCGGTCCCTTGATGCCTATGACATTGCAAAGGCGCAGCATTCGGCAGCAATCTGACCATGGCAGATTTGTCGCCACCCTTTCGGTGACGCCGCCCCTTCGGTTGCGTTGTCAGTTTACCGCGCCCTTACCCCGTACCGCGCCCAAGTTTTGGCCAAAGTTGCTGCAATTTTGGCGCAACTTTGGCGGGCAATTTAAAGTCTGACTTGATTTTAACGCAAGCTTTGGCACTATATTGCAAGGGGAAACCCGCACAACCAAGGCAATCTCGCCTTGGGGACTATGATAGGAGAAGCGGCATGCCCAGCGGCACCGTAAAATGGTTCAACCAAACAAAGGGTTACGGGTTTATTGCGCCCGATGAAGGTGGGGCTGATATTTTTGTTCACATCTCGGCTGTGCAAGCCGCAGGGATGCGCGGCCTGAATGAGAATCAAAAAGTGTCTTTTGAAATGGAAACGGGCCGCAACGGTAAGCAGTCGGCCACGAACCTAAAGGCCCAGTAGCCGCCTAAAGGGCGTTCAGTAAGGCCGCGCTTTATGGCCGCGCAGGATCGTAGGTTTGCCAGCGCCCTTTCGGGCGAGGTGCGCTTTATACGCCCAAGGCTTGTTGCACGGCACTGTCCCAGCCGACGTACCATGCGTCGCCCGCATGGATCACGGGACGTTTCATCACGGCTGGTTGGGCGGAAATTTGCGCCTCTGGCTCGGACGCTTTTAGGAAATCGGAAAAGCCGCGGTAGGTGGTCGATTGGGTGTTAATCGCCCGCGAGCCGAATTCTGTAACGATTTTCTCGATTTCCGCCGCCGACAAGGGCTGCGCGCGAATGTCGCGGAAGGTAACGTCATGCCCCGCTGCGGCCAAGGATTTGACCGCCTTTTTGCAGGTGTCGCAGGTGGAAATACCAAACAAAATCATTGCGCTGCTCCGAAAATGGCGCGGGTGATAGCCAGCCCTCCCCAGGCCGAAAGCGCGGTTAAGATGGTGCCCCATGTGACATCTGTGATGACCATCGAAATATGCCAATCTTTCATGATGGCATAGCTGGTAAATTCGTAGGTGCCATAGGCCATTGCGCCGATAATTGCGGCAGGGATCAGCACCGCCGACCCTGTTTTTAGGGCGGGCCACGTCACCAGGTAAATCAGGCCCGCGACATAGGCCAGATAAAACAGCGCGGCGGGGCCGATGCGAATATCTTCCGCCAGCATCGCGCCGATGTGGCGCTGAAACAGGGGCTGCATATGCAGGTTTAACATGATCGCGTCCAAAACCAGAAAGATCACGGCGGTGGACAGATAAAGTGTGGCAAGTTGCATGGGCGGTCTCCTTTGCAAACCACTTAGGGCGCGGCGCGGCATAGTCCAGCGATCAGCGGCGAATCAAGTCGCGCAAGGTGGCGGCGGGGGCGCTGGCGCGCAGGGAAATGCGGCCAATTTCGCGCCACTCACTTTCGTCAAAATCGGGAAAGAACGCATCTGCGCCAGTCACTTGCGCATCTATTTCGGTAATCACCAAACGGTCGGCCACGGGCAAAAGTGCGGCGTAAATCCCCGCGCCGCCAATGCCGTAAAGGCGGGTGTGGCCCGTGGCGCGGGCATGGCCAAGGGCGGCGTCAAAGGGCAAAAACACTGCCCCCTCGGCGGCCATGGGCTGCGAGGTGACAACGATATTGGTGCGGCGCGGCAGGGGTTTTATGGGCAGAGTTTCCCATGTTTTGCGCCCCATAATCACCACACCGCCTGCGGTTTCGCGCGCAAAAGCGGCCAAATCTTCGGGCGCGTGCCACGGGATTGCGCCATTTTTGCCAATCGCCCCCCCTGCCCCGCGTGCAACGATCAGTGTTAGCATGACTTTTCCCCTTATACAGCCACAGGCGCGCGGATGGCAGGGCCTGGATCGTATCCTTCAAAGGTGAAATCATCGAACCTGAAGGCGAACAGATCATCAACCTTGCGGGCAAAACGTAAGTGCGGCAGCGCCTTGGGCGTGCGGGTGAGTTGCAGGGCGACCTGATCCATGTGGTTTTTGTAGATATGCGCATCTCCGATGGAATGGACAAAATCCCCCGCCTGATACCCCGTGACATGAGCCAGCATATGCAAAAGCAGCGCGTAAGAGGCGATGTTGAACGGCACGCCAAGGAACATATCGGCAGATCGTTGATACAGTTGCAAATGCAGCTTGCCCCCCAAAATGCGTACTTGCCACATGGTGTGGCAGGGCGGCAGGGCCATGTTGTCAATCTCGCCCGGATTCCACGCCGAGACGATCATGCGGCGGCTGTCGGGGCGGGTGCGAATCAGGTGCAGCAGATCGCCAATTTGGTCGCGCGTGCCCGCATGGAACAGCGCGCGGCCAGCGCCATCGATCCCTGCGGGTTGCAAAGTGGGGAACCTGCGCCATTGCTGGCCATAAACGGGGCCTAAATCGCCGTTCGCGTCCGCCCATTCATCCCAAATCGACACGCCATTTTCTTGCAAATAGCGCACATTGGTATCGCCCGCCAGAAACCACAAAAGTTCATGAACGATTGATTTTAAGTGCAATTTCTTGGTGGTGACCAGCGGAAACCCATCCGACATGGCATAGCGCATTTGCATCCCAAACACCGACAGCGTGCCTGTGCCTGTGCGGTCATCCGAGGGCGTGCCATTGTTTAGAATAAACTTCAGCGCGTCATGGTATTGCTGCATCTGTGCCCCCACCTTCGCCCGCCACTATATCTAGCGGAACGGGATTGCCAAGGCGGGTTGACAACGGATGGGATAGTTTGACTGTTTTCGGGGCAAGAACAGGCTGGACTCATCAATTTTCGCTTTCTTGACTGTCCAGTCAACAAGACCAGTTGACAGGGCGCGAAAGAGGCGCGTTTACTTCGCGCGTGATGTAGGTGCGGGGCAGTGTCACATATGTGACGTAAAACTGTCCCATATTTGCATACGCGACGTGGGGCCGCCCAATGCCCCCATAACATCCGCTTTGCGGAAACCAAGGGAGACGATCTTGACCAAATCCACTATGAACCGCCGCAGCTTTTTGCAAACCTCCGCCGTTGGCGCAGGTGCTTTCGCGGCCCCTGCTTTGATCTCGTCCAAGGCTTTGGCCTCGTCGGGCGAAGTGAACTTTGTTGGCTGGGCAGGTTATCCTGGGCTGGCTGAAACAGTATTCCCAGCATTCACCGCTGCCACTGGCATCACCGTGAATTTCAAAGAACTGCCCGACCAAGACACCATGTTCGGTGAAGCCAAGGTTGCCTTGGAAGCTGGCGGCATCGACATCATCGAGCCAACACTTGACCGTTGGGGTGGCTGGAACTCGAACGGCCTGCTGGCCCCCTTCGATGAAGCAAAACTGGCGATGGACAACTACCTGCCAGGTCTGGCTGATGGTTCGGCTGGCGAGCGTTCGCGCGCTGATGGCCAGTTGTTCTATGTTCCATCCGTTTGGGGCACCGAATCTCTGCTGGTGAACACCGCTGCGGCAAAGGTATCGACCCCTCCATCGCTGGGCGATCTGTTCAACGCTGAAAACCAAGCTGTTCTTCGTCCACACTCGACGCTGGCTGCTATGGGTCGTTGGCTGGATGCAACGGGCCAACTGCCTCGTCCTTGGATGGACAGCTACACCGACATGGCCGCTATGGCCGAGTTGTGGGACATCGCTTTGGCCAAGGCTATCGAAGCCAAGGGCAACGTTGTTCAGTGGTGGTCGGGCGAAAACGAAGCCAACGCTGGTTTCACCGCAAACGGCGCGACCATTGGTCTGTGCTGGGATTCGACTGGCTTCAACCTGCGCAACGATGGCTATGCCTATGTTGCACCTGCTGAAGGCGCATTTGCTTGGCACCAGGGCTTTGTCATGATGAAGAACGCCGCCAACGTTGACCAAGCACACGAGCTGGTCAAGTGGGTGTCGACCGCAGAAGGCGCAGCCGCTTGGGCAACCGCATTCTCGTCCAACGCAGTGGGCAAAGGCGCGGCAGATCTGGTAGACCCAGAAGTGTCCAAATACTACAGCGCGACCTTCGACGATGCCGCTTTGGCGAAACTGTGGTGGTGGCCAGAACAGTCGGCAGAATTCATTGCCAAGCGCACTGAATACGCTGACAAGTACAAAGCAGCCTAATCGCTGCAATTTTGGGAACGCTGGGCCTAATCCGCCCAGCGTTCTTTTTTAACCGATAAGGTGCCGCAAAACGGCCACAGACCGTGGCGGCGCAGGGTAAATTGGCATCAGCCAAACTATAGCGACAGGGACATTTGAATGAGCGCGAAAATTGATCTTGAAAACGTAAGCTGCGATTTTGGAAGCTTTCGCGCGGTGGATCACGCCAATGTGTCGATAGAGCCGGGCGAGTTTTTCTCGTTCCTTGGGCCATCGGGCTGCGGCAAGACAACAATTCTGCGCATGATTTCGGGGTTTATTGACCCAACCGAAGGTGCGATCAAAATTGGCGGCAAGGATATGCGCGGCCAGCGTCCCAACCAGCGCCCAACCGCGTTGATTTTCCAAAATCTGGCGCTGTTTCCGCTGATGCCGATTTGGGAAAACATCAGCTTCGGGCTGGAAGTGCGCGGCGTGGATAAGGCCACGCGCCGCAAAAAGGCCGAAGAACTATTGGAATTGGTCGATCTGAAGGGCGCGGCGGACAAGATGGTCAGCCAGCTTTCGGGTGGGCAAAAGCAGCGCGTGGCCATTGCCCGCGCATTGGCCGTTGAACCATCGGTGATGCTGCTGGACGAGCCGCTGTCGGCGCTGGATTTGAAATTGCGCCAGCATATGCGGGCCGAACTGCGCGCCATTCAAAAACGCACTGGGGTTACATTTATCTACATCACCCACGATCAGGGCGAGGCATTGGCCATGTCGGATCGAATCGGCGTGATGAGCCAAGGCCGCATTCAGCAAATTGCCAACCCGCGCGAGATTTACAACGCGCCGATCAACGGCTTTGTTGCGGGATTTGTGGGCGAGAATAACATTTTCGACGGCAAGTCTGGCGCGGTGGCCAGTGGGATGGCAGGGTTTGACACCGCCTATGGCACGCTGCGCGCGCGCATCAACGACGATGCCAAGGGCCGCGCGCTGCGCCTATATGTGCGGCCAGAACATACGCTGCTATCGGACACGGCGGCGCAGGAAAACTCGATCCCTGTCACGGTCAGCGAAGTGTCCTTTGAAGGGGCGTTTATTTCGGTTCTGTGCCACAGCGATGATGGCAAGCTGATCGTGGCCGAATTGCGCAATGACGGGTCGGCCACTGTGCCAGC
>CAMAWZ010000076.1 GCA_945861995.1 Pseudorhodobacter antarcticus | reverse complement strand
CACGGCATTGCCGATTTTCTTGCTGGCGGTAAATCCGATGCGGATTGCGCCCGCCTGAACGCAGGTCTCATCACCGCGCAGGCGCGCTTGCAACAAGAAACTGCCCGTGCCCATCCGCCGCGCGGATGCAGCGCGCAGAAAATCTGACCGCTGGGTTAGGGTGGAGATGTCAGCCTTTGCGCAAAGCAAAACCGCCGAGGCCGTGTCGGAGGCGCTGGTTTCGCCCAAATCCGATGCCTTCGGCGGTTGCATATCTTGCCCCTTTATCCACCCCAAAACAGGGCGGCCAAAGCGTTCTCAAAAACGATTAGGCAGACAGTTTCTTGCGGCCCTTGGCGCGGCGCGCTGCCAGCACAAGGCGGCCGCCTTTGGTGGCCATGCGCGCACGGACCCCGTGGCGGCGGGCGCGAACAAGGTTCGAAGGTTGAAAAGTGCGCTTCATCGCGGTCTCCATCAGACGTATGCTGCGAACCTGTTAGATTCGCCAGCCGTAAACTTGAAGCTCGTCCTTTAGGCGGGGTTTGGCCCCAAGTCAACGGAGCAATGCGTCTTTTGCCCAAGATTTTGTGCGCATCTTGGGTGACACTGGCCCAGTTTTGGCACGGCAGCGCCATACCACTCGCACGTGGGCGTGCAAACTGCTAAGGTTTTACGGCGTATGCAATTGCGCGAAACAAAGGTACGTCCAGATCGTGCAAGACGGAAGCGGGATAGATCAAGCAGAACAGATCAGCCCTCCACCCCCGCGCAACGCGTGGACAGGCGGTTTTTGGCGCACGCTGTCGGGCCGTTTTCTGATTTTGACTGTGGTTTTTGTTATGGTGGCCGAAGTTCTGATCTTTGTGCCATCCATCGCGCGGTTTCGCGCCGATTTTCTGAATATGCGGCTGGAAAAGGCGCAGATTGCTGCGCTTGCGCAATTGGCCGCGCCCGACATGGTCACGCCCGAACTGGAACGCGAACTGCTGGCCAATGCCGAGGTGTTTAACGTGGTGCTGCGCCGCAATGAGGTGCGCGAACTGGTGCTGTCATCGCAGTTGCCACAGCCCATTTCGCAAACTTTTGACCTGCGCAGTGCGGGGCCGATGGTGCTGATTGGCGACGCTTTTGCGGCCCTTACGGGCCGCACGGGCGGGATCATTCGCGTGATGGGCCAGCCGGTGCAAGATGCCGGTTTGCTGATTGAAATCACGCTAGATGCAGCGCCCTTGCGCGCGGCGCTGATTGATTATGGCGCGCGGATTTTGGTGCTGTCGGCCGTGATTTCGGCGATTACGGCGCTGGCGCTGTTTTGGGCGGTGCAGCGATTGATGGTGGCCCCGATTCGGCGCGTGGTGCAGCATATGCAATCTTATGCCGAAGCGCCCGAAGATGCCCGCCGCGTGATCGCCCCCACCTCGCGCGTGGACGAATTGCGCCGCGCCGAAGAGGCGATGGCGATGATGCAAACGCAGCTGACATCTGCCCTGCGGCAAAAGGAACGCTTGGCGCAACTGGGCGGGGCGGTGGCCAAAATCTCGCATGATCTGCGCAATATCCTGACCTCGGCGCAGCTGTTTGTCGATCGGATCGAAAGCAGCCAAGACCCTGCCGTGGCGCGCGCAGCCCCTAAACTGGTGGGCAGTATTTCGCGCGCCGTGGCGCTGTGCGAAGCCACCCTAACCTTTGGCCGCGCAGAAGAGGCCGCCCCCCAACCGCGCCCCGTGGACATCGCCCTTTTGGCGCGCGATGTGGCCGAAGCAGACGGGATGGACGCGGATACGCCCGTGACCTTGCATTTAGACGCACCAAATGGCCTGCAGATTTGGGCCGATCCTGAACAGTTGTACCGCGTTCTGTCCAACCTGATCCGCAACGCACGCCAGGCGATTGAGGCGCAGGGCAAAGCGGGGCAGATCACCGTTTCGGCAGGCCAAACCCCTGTCGAATACTGGGTTATGGTGGCCGATACGGGGCCAGGCCTGCCGGACCGCGCCCGCGCCCATTTGTTCGAGGCGTTTTCAGGCGCAGCGCGCAAGGGCGGCACGGGGCTTGGCCTTGCAATTGCGGCCGAATTGGTGCGCGGGCATGGCGGGCGGCTGGAACTGCTGCGCAGCACGGCCCAAGGCACGGCGTTTATCTTGCATCTGCCAAAGCCCGCCAGCCCAGCATAAGCGGGCCATTTTGCGCGGCCCCCATTTTCACCCTTGCATCCCTGCGCGCGCAAGGCTAAACGGCCCTCCAGTGGACCCATAGCTCAGCTGGATAGAGCATCAGACTACGAATCTGAGGGTCGGGCGTTCGAATCGCTCTGGGTCCGCCATTTTCCGATATATGGTTGCATAAACCGAAAACCCCTCGCGAAAGCGGTGCAATTGGTTTTTTTGAATTGCATGGCCGAACCGCTGTCCAATGCGGCCCTATTTGAAACCGCTTTCCCGATGGCGCAGGATTGTTTTCCGATCCTGATGAAACCAAAATTAACCATTCGCGCAACGCTTATGGCCGAAAGCGCAATTGCTTCAAGGCACATACCTTCTAGAAGTTTTTAAACTTGATCCTTGCGCCGCAGGCGGCCACGCCGCAGCGCCAACTAGAAGAAGAAACGCCATGTCGCAGAATAGCCAATCCTCAGAAAATGTAATCTGGGGAGAGAGCAACGACAGTCTGCTTATCGGCACGGATCTAAATGAAGAATTCGGGGATAATCTCGGCAACGATACCGCATATGGCGGTGCTGGCGATGACTACATCAGTTTGGGTCGTGGCAATGATGTGCATTATGGCGGGGCTGGCAACGACAGTCTTTTTGGCGCAGAAGGCTCTGATACGCTGGATGGCGGGGCTGGAAATGACGTCCTCTACGGGTATTCTCCCTAAGAAAATGAAATCTACTCTGACGACTTGGATGGCGGCGTTGATGTGGCGTCTTATGCCGCAGCCGACACGGCGGTTTCGGTCGATCTTTCCGTAACAGCCGCGCAAAACACGGGCGGCGGCGGCGTTGACATCTTGTCGGGAACGGAAGGACTGATTGGTTCAGATTATGGCGACAGCCTGATCGGGAGTAGCGAGAACAACCTTATCTACGGTGGCGGCGGCAACGACACGGTGCAGGTTGGTACGGGAAATGACACCGTTTTCGGCGGTTCTGGCACCAATACGCTTAGTTTCGCGGGCTATTCGAGTGAAGTCCGCGTCGACCTCAGCTTAACCACCGCGCAGAATTATGGCTACATCTACTCGTACGATTACATAACGATCACAAATTTCAACAACGTGATTGGAAATAATGGGCGAAACTGGCTGGTCGGAAACAGCGCCGCGAACCTGCTGCAGGGCGGGGATAATAACGATTATCTGTTTGGCGGCGATGGAAACGACACGTTGGATGCCGGCGTCGGCAATAACGCCGTATTTGGTGGCGATGGTATCGACACCGTAACGGTTGCGAGTTTAGCCTATGGCGTAACGATTGACCTTGGGCTGCCGCCCGACGCGTATGGGGCCGCGGAACAGACACTCTATTTCAACTCGTTACGGGATTATACGGCCCTATCACTCTCGAAAATTGAGAATATCGTTGGGACTGAATTCGCAGACAATCTGACAGGTATCGCTGGCGGCAGCCAGTTAGAGGGGATGGGCGGCGGCGATACCCTGATAGGCAGGGCGGGCGATGACACGCTTTATGGCGGTGCGGGCGGCGATTCCCTGCTGGGCAATGCGGGCAATGATACGCTGTACGGCGATTCGGGCGACGACGTGATCATTGGAGGTGCTGGCCAAAACGCGCTGTATGGCGGCCTAGGCTCTGATATTTTGTCTTATACAACTGCCACTTCGGGTGTTTCTATCAGCTTGGCAATTCCCACCGCTCAGAACACTGCTGGCGCGGGAACAGATACTGCCACGGGCTTTGAAAACCTGATAGGGTCGATTTTTGACGACACTTTGGCGGGCGACGATCTGGCAAACGTTATCGTAGGCGGGACAGGCGACGACATCATTTCGGGCGGCGCAGGCACTGGGCAGGGGATGATACGCGTTATGGCGGCGCAGGCAATGATACGCTTTGGGGCGATGTGGGCGATGATACGCTTTATGGCGGAGCGGCCGATGATTCGCTTTGGGGCGGTGCCGAGTATGATACGCTTTATGGTGACGCGGGCGATGATATGCTTTGGGGCGGTGCGGACGATGATTTGGTTTATGGCGATCTGGGCAACGACGATCTAGATGGTGGCAGCGGCGATGATACGCTTTACGGCGGCGCAGGCGATGATACGGTTTGGGGCGATGAAGGCGATGACTTAGTTTATGCCGATGTGGGCAACGACTATCTGGGCGGTGGCAGCGGCGATGACGCGCTAAACTTTTCTGGTGCTGAGTCCGCGGTCTCGATCGATCTTTCAGTGACCACAGCCCAAAACACGGGCGGCGCGGGCACTGACATTGTCATTGGGTTTGAAAACCTGATCGGTTCGAATTTTAATGACAGTTTGGTCGGAGATGGCGAGAATAACCTAATCTTCGGTGAACTTGGCAACGACACCCTAGTCGGCGGGGCGGGTGATGACACGATCTATGGAAACGAAGGCGACGATTCGCTTGTGGGCGGCGCTGGGACGGATTGGCTAGACTATAGTTCGGCCACATCAGGTGTTTCGATCAGTTTGGCAGGTGCCACCGCGCAAGACAACGACGGCGCAGGTGTTGACACACTGATAGGGTTTGAAAACCTGATCGGTTCGTCTTTTGGCGACGAGTTAATCGGGGATAGCGCCGCAAACCTGATCTATGGCGGCGATGGCAATGACACCATTCAAGCCGGTGGTGGCAATGACTCGTTAGACGGGGGTAAAGACGTTAATCTGCTGAGTTTCGAAGATTCCGCAAGCGCTGTCGTGGTCGATCTGCACAGGACTGACGCGCAAACCATTTTTGCAGGCACAACCCTGATGATTAGAGATTTCATCAATGTTTTGGGATCAGCCTTTAGCGATGATCTGACGGGGGATACCGAAAACAATCTTATCATGGGCGGGGCGGGCAGTGATTACCTGCGCGGCGGCATTGGCGATGACACGCTGGATGGCGGGTCGGGCAATAATACCTTGGATGGCGGTGAAGGCAGCGACTTTGTTTCTTTTGAGACCTCTGCAACGGGGATCACGCTGAACCTTGGGCTGACCGCGCAGCAAACCATAGCGCGGCGCACTTACCTGACGATGAGCAACATCGAAACTGTAACGGGGTCTACCTTTGCAGATACTATCACCGCAGATGACGGCGGCAGCCGTGTGTATGGCAATGCGGGCCATGATGTTTTGCGAGGGTCTTTGGGGGAAGACAGTTTTTACGGCGAGGCTGGTAATGACACCATTCTGGGCGGCGACGGTAACGATAGTCTTGATGGCGGGGTTGGCCGTGACAATATTCAGGGCGGCAATGGTTCCGATTGGATTTCAGGTGGTTCTGGCAATAACACCCTCTCTGGCGGCGCAGATGGGGATTCCATTTTTGACGGCATGGGCGATGATCTTTTGTTCGGGGAGGAAGGCGACGATACGTTGGTTGGCTGGTACGGTAATGACACCATTTATGGTGGCGTCGGGGACGACTCGATCAACGCTGACCGCGCGGGTGCTAAAACCCTTTACGGCGGCGAAGGCAACGACACGATTGAAGCCCGTTATGTGGGCGGTGCTTTTATCTTTGGCGACAACGGCGATGACTCTGTGTACGGTAGCATCAGCACCGACATAATTTATGGCGGTATCGGCAATGATACGATTTCGGCCTCTCTTGGCGATGACACCGTTTACGGCGGATCGGGAAATGACGAGATTGACGGTTCCATGGACGGAGCCAAGGCGCTGTACGGTGGCGACGGCGACGACATGATCACGTTTTATCTGATCAGCAGTTATGAGAGTTCCTTCATATCAGGCGGCAACGGAAACGATTCGCTGACAGGCCTTATGGCAAACGACACAATAGACGGCGGTGCGGGCAATGACATCCTGACAGGCGGTGATGGTACCGACAGCCTGTCTTATGCCAGTGCAACTGCGGCCGTGAACGTCAGCTTGGCCTTGGTTCCCGCGCAAAACACGGGCGGCGCGGGCGTGGACACGATCAGCGAGTTCGAAAACCTTATCGGCTCTGCGTTTCATGACACACTCAGCGGGGACGATCTGGCCAACCGCATCGAAGGCGGGGCCGGCAATGACCGCTTGATCGGCCGTGGCGGCAGCGATGTGCTGGTTGGCGGGCTGGGCAATAACGCCCTGTCTGGTGGCAACGGCACTGATACTGCATCCTATGACAGCGCCACTGCGGGCGTTTTGTTGAACCTTAGCCTGACCACAGCGCAAACAACGGGCGGTGCGGGTGTGGATACGCTGATCAGTATCGAAAACCTAATTGGATCGGCCTTTGCGGACACGTTGATGGGCAATTCGGGTGCGAACCGCATTGACGGCGGCGCGGGCGCAGACGTGATCACTGGCGCAGGCGGCAATGACGAATTGGACGGCGGCGAAGGCGCAGATATTTACATGATCGCCGCAGCGACTGACCGCGCCACGGGCGAGATTGATGACACGGGCACCAGCGGCGCCGACGAATTGCGCTTTGCCGCGATCGTGGCGGGCACGCTGGTGGTGTATGAGGATGACGCAGGGCTGGAACGCATCGTCATCGGCACAGGAACGGCAAGTGCTGCAGTGCTGACAGGTACAACCGCGCTGAACATTGATGCCAGCCGCGCCGCAAACGGGCTGAATATGATCGGCAATTCTGGCATAAATTCCATCATCGGGTCCGCCTTTGCCGACAAGTTCGATGGCGGCGCTGGGGATGATACGTTAACGGGCGGGGGCGGCAACGACACGCTAACAGGCGGCGCTGGCAATGACCGCTTTGTGATCGACAGCGGCAATGACACGATCACAGATCTTAGTGGGGCCGACATTCTGGTGATCAGTGCATCGGCCGCAGCCACAGTTACCGTCAAGGGCGCATGGACTGCGACCAGTGCGACCACCAACGCAGGCACCGCGACCCTGATCACAGCCGGAATCGCAGTGCACCTTGGCGCTGCGACGGGCACAGCGGGCTATTTCGTTACTAATACGAGGGCAGCCGTTTCGCTGACAGGTTCGGCCTTTGCAGATACGCTTGTCGGCGGGACGGGCGCAGACAAACTGATAGGCGGCGCTGGCAATGACAGCCTTTCGGGCGGGGCAGGAAACGACACGTTGGTTGGCGAACTTGGCGATGATTTCTATGTCATCAACGGCGGCGATACGATTATCGAGGCGCTAAACGGGGGGCTTGATACGGTCTTTACCCTTGCGCAACATACCTTGGCCGCAAACATCGAAAACTTGGTTCTGACTGGCACGGCAGCGATCAGGGGTACGGGAACCAGTTCATACAATCGGCTTACGGGTAACAGTGGCGCGTACATCGTAGACGGCGGCGCGGGCAATGACACATTGACAGCGGGCGAGGGCGCAGACCGCCTGTCGGGGAATATGGGAACAGATCAGATGTGGGGGGGCAGCGGCGCGGATAATTTGGTGTTTAAGGCAGAAAATGAAAGCGCGAATGAATTGGGTTTGGCCGACATCATCGCAGATTTTGTTCAGGGGCAAGACTGTATCGATCTGGGCGCGATAGATGCCAGCGCGCAGATCACGGGCAACAACGCCTTTGTCTGGCTGGGCTCAGCCGCAATCACCAGCAGCACCGCTGGCGAATTGCGGTTCGAGAAGTATGACAATGAAGGCACTGACAATGATTACACGCTGGTCTTTGCTGATACCGATGCGGATACATCGTCCGAATTCATGATCAAATTGATTGGCCTTTATGATCTGACGGCAAGCGACTTTATCCTGTAACGAAACGCGCCCTTAAACAGGGCAGGCTGCGCGCGGCAGAAAACTCAAAGGCGGGCGCGGTTGGGGCCACGCCCGCCTTTGGCTATCTGCGGCAAACTAAAGGCTTAGCGCCACAATCGCTACGTTCACCACCACATAGCCTATGCCAATCACGGCCATCGCGCGCGCGTCTAGCTGTTGAGATTGATCATCCTTACCCAGATAGCACAGGCGTAGCGAAAAAATGCTCATCGCCACGCACAGGAATATTGTGCCAATCGCCAAAAAGTTAATCTGTTCGGCCATTGTGATCACAGTGCTTTGCGGCAGGCTGTCGGATATGACAAAAGCATTGGCGCTGGCCGCGAAAATCGAACCCACGCCCAAACCAAAGCGTGCATCCAAATCGGTGGCTTTCACTTTAAACGCCAAAAGGCCCAGTAGAACCGACAGGCCCGCGATCCAGAACTGCTTGAACAGGGGGGCCAATCCCTCGCGGTGCAGTTCCACGTTGAAATTCAACTGCGAATAGGTCGACGCGGCGGCACTGCTAAGAAGGCCATAATTCGTTGGATAAACGTGATCTGACGCCGATGGCGCAGCCAGTTTTACCGCCCAACCTGGCACATTCACGCGCGGATCTAAGGCCGTGTTGGTATCCGCCACGTAAACGATCTGGTCGATAGCGGCAGCTTGGTCTTCGATGCTGATCGTCAGGAAATGATCGTCCATCGGATATTTCTTGACGTCATAGTCATGAAACACAGTCGCCTCGATGCGCAAGTTGGCATAGTTCATGTCGCCATCACGCTGCACGGAAACTTCCGATCTATTCTCGATCCGCCCGTTCGAGATTTCGAACGTTTCATAGGGTTTCACATCGCCGTCTTTCCAGCGAAACCACGTCCACATATCAACACTAAAGGTGCCGTCTTTTTGCACCACATCGTTGATGCGCAAGATATAGGCCCCAACCTGCACAGTTACGGGGCCAGTGGCGGCGGGCGCTGCGGCCTGCACTGTTGTGGCCGCGTCTTGGGCCAGTGCATTCGGGGCCAGCGCGATTTGGGTTGGCAAAAGGCTGGCAATCACAATCAGAGCATGGCGAAGAAAACGCATGTGAAGTCCTATCATTTGTATTTAAAATCGGATAGTTAAATGAATTCAGGCTGAAACGGTAAATATCAAACTATCCGCTGGCCCCAGTTGTGTACATCTATGCATTCGGCGGTGTGCGGGTTAATTTGGGCGGCCTTTCCCCCCCTATTCCTCCTTAAGCAGCAACCCCAGCGCCACCACTGTCAACCCCACGCCGCCCAGCACGTTCCACGGCGGCACTTCATGCCCCAGCGCCAGCTCCCACAAAATTACCCAAGTCGGCACTAGGTAAGTATAGGCCATTACCTTGGCAGACGGCAGGCGCATCGAGGAGAATTGCATCAGAACAAAGGTAATCGCACTGGCCGCAACCGAGATATAGATCAGGCAAATCCACACAATGGCGGG
>CAMAWZ010000075.1 GCA_945861995.1 Pseudorhodobacter antarcticus | reverse complement strand
TTGTTAACCCCAAAATCGCTACGGGCGAGGTGGAGGTGTATGCCACGGGTCTGCGCGTTTTGGGCGAAGCGGCAGATTTGCCGATGCCCGTGTTTGGCGATGTGGATTACCCCGAAGAAACGCGCCTGACCTACCGCTTCTTGGATTTGCGCCGCGATAAGCTGCACAACAACATGATGCTGCGCAGCAATGTGGTGCGGTCTATGCGCAAACGGATGTGGGATCAGGGCTTTAACGAATTTCAAACGCCAATTATCACCGCCAGCAGCCCCGAAGGCGCGCGCGATTTTCTAGTGCCTTCGCGCCTGCATCCTGGGAAATTTTACGCCCTGCCGCAGGCCCCGCAGCAGTTTAAACAGCTGATCATGGTGTCGGGGTTTGACCGCTATTTCCAGATTGCGCCCTGTTTCCGCGATGAAGACCCGCGCGCTGACCGCAGCCCGACTGACTTTTATCAGCTGGATGTCGAGATGTCTTTTGTCACCCAAGAAGACGTGTTTGCCGCCGTTCAGCCTGTTATTCAGGGGATTTTTGAAGAGTTTGCACCCGCGAAAACAACCTATGCCGACTGGCCGCTGATCGCGTACCGCGACAGCCTGAAATGGTATGGCAGTGATAAACCCGATCTGCGCAACCCGATCAAAATGCAGGATGTATCGCAGCATTTCGCAGGATCAGGCTTTGCCATTTTCGCCAAATTGCTAGAGCAGGACGGCAACGAAGTGCGCGCCATTCCCGCGCCCAAGGGGCCATCTGGCGAACCTGTGGGCCGCAAATTCTGCGACCGCATGAATGCCTTTGCCCAGTCGCAGGGGTTGCCAGGGATGGGATATATTTTCTGGCGCATGGCCGAAGATGGGTCTGGCATGGAAGCCGCTGGCCCGCTTGCCAAAAACATCGGCCCCGATCGGGCCGAGGCGATCCGCCTGCAACTGGGTCTAGAGTTGGGCGATGCCGCGTTTTTCCTGGGCGGCAAGCCCGAGGCGTTTGAACCCACTGCAGGGCGCGCGCGCAATGTGATTGGCGAGGAACTGGGCCTGACCGAACAAAACTGCTTTAAATTCGCGTGGATCGTCGATTTCCCGATGTACGAGAAAACCGACGAAGGCACGATTGATTTCAGCCACAACCCGTTTTCCATGCCGCAAGGCGGGCTGGATGCGCTGAACGGCGATCCTTTGAACGTCTACGCCTATCAATACGATCTTGCTTGCAATGGGTACGAGCTGATTTCAGGCGGCATCCGCAACCATAAACCTGAAATTATGTATAAGGCGTTTGAACTGGCGGGTTACCCAAACAGCGAAGTGGACAAGCGGTTTGGCGGCATGGTCAAAGCGTTCAAATACGGCGCGCCTCCGCATGGTGGCTGCGCGGCAGGAATTGACCGTATCGTGATGTTGCTGGCCGATGAGGCGAATATCCGCGAAGTGATCATGTTCCCCATGAACCAGCGCGCCGAAGATTTGCTGATGGGCGCGCCAAGCGAACCCTTGGTGAAGCAGTTGCGCGAATTGAACCTTCGTGTGGTTCCGAAAGAGGTTTGATGGACGCGGGCGCTTCAAATCTGGGCAGATTTGTCGCGGGGTTCACCCCGCCGCCGCGCCCGAACGCCCCCGTCTTGCAAGGCAAATTCGCCCGCCTGGAACGGTTTGAGGCCGCCCACGCGGCGGATTTGTTCGACGCCTATATCGGCCATGATTCCCTGTGGGATTATATGCCCTACGGCCCGTTTCATGCCGCATCGGCCTATCTCCGCTGGGCCAAAGATACCGCGCTGGGGGATAATCCGCTGTTTTATGCCATTCGCGATCTGGCCACAGGTCATTTGGGCGGCGTGGCCAGTTATCTGAACATTGTGCCCGCGCATGGCAGTATTGAGATTGGTCATATCTGCCTTGCGCCGTCCATCGCAGGCACGCGCACCTCGACCGAGGCTTTGGCGCAGATGGTGGCATGGGCGTTTGAGGCGGGATATCGCCGCGTCGAATGGAAATGCAATGCGCTGAATATCCCTTCGCGCAATGCCGCGCAGCGTTTGGGGTTTTCCTTTGAAGGAGTGTTTCGCAACCATCTTATCGTCAAGGGCCGCAACCGCCACACCGCGTGGTTTGCTATCACCGATGCCGAATGGCCCCCCCTGCGCGAGGCTTATGCCGCATGGTTTTCCCCGCGTAATTTTGATGCTGAGGGGCGGCAAAAAGAACGTCTGTCCGATTTAACGCGGCTGGTTTGTGTCACCTTTGATCCTGTTTTGGTTGGATAATCCAGCCTAAATTCCCCGCTCTGCCATCACATCGCGCAGCCGTTGATTGACCAAATCGCGTAGATGGTGAAAGGATTGATCCGCGTTGCTGGCCGCGTGATTGGCAGCATTCGCGCCATGTCGCAGCAGTTCCTCGCGGGCGGCATCGCGCAGCGCGCCATCGCCCAAGGTGCCTGCAATACCGTCCAGCAGCCCCGCGACATAGCGGGTGCGCGCGCGGATCATGGGCGCGTCATTGCTCTCTTCTGGCAACGACAGGGTCTGCGCCGCAAAGCTGAGATCGTCCTTCAGAGCCATGCGATCGGGCTGGGCGCTGATGGTGCGGTCTGGCAGCAGCAGCAGGGGCAGGGGCGCGGGGAAATGTTCCACCAAAACTGCGCGGAAATCCGCAATACTCGGCATGGGTTTTTCGATAAATACATCTGCCCCCGCCGCCAGCGCGCCCGCGCCAAGTTCCGCCTGACCGGATACGGCAATCAGCAGCGGCGGGCGGTGAGGTGCTTGGGCCAGCCGTTCGATCAGCCCTTCGCCGCGCCCATCGGGCAGGCCCAAATCAACCATCACAATATCGGGGTGATACAGGCGCAAATGCGTGTCGGCACTGTCCAAATCGGCAGCGCGGCGCAGGCGCAGGCCAAGGCTGCGGGCATAAAGGCGCATCACCTCAGATGCATAACGGCTGTCTTCGACCAACATCAGCGTCGGCATACGCACAGGGGTTGCCCCGCCAAAGGCGCGCGGCATCATGCGCGGCGTTCCCACCAAATGGGGCGGCGGCTGCGGGCTGTCCAATGGAAAATGGTCGGGCATGGCAGTGTTGTTCCTGTGATTCCCCCAACCATGCCACATCATCGCTAACATCACGTTAAGCGGCCATTGACCCCTGCGACCATCCTGCCCCTTGCGCGCGCCGTCCCCGCCCCCCTATATGACCAAAATTGGAGGCCCAAATGATCGGACGTTTGAACCATGTTGCCATTGCCGTGCCCGATATCGAGGCGGCGGCGGCGCAGTATCGCGGCACCCTTGGCGCATCGGTGCGCCCTGCCCAAGACGAACCTGATCATGGGGTTCGGGTGGTGTTTATCGATCTGCCCAACACCAAGATAGAACTGCTGACGCCCTTGGGCGAGGGTAGCCCAATTGCGGGATTTTTGGAAAAGAACCCATCGGGCGGCATCCATCATATCTGCTATGAGGTGGAAGACATACTTGCCGCGCGCGACCATCTGCAGGCATCGGGCGCGCGGGTTTTGGGCAATGGCGAGCCGAAAATCGGCGCGCATGGCAAGCCCGTTTTGTTTCTGCACCCCAAAGATTTTAACGGCTGCCTTGTCGAATTGGAGCAAGTATGACCATCACCGCCGCCCTTGTCCTGTTTGCTTCGCTGTGGTTTCTGACCCTGTTTTGCGTGCTGGCCATTCGTTTTGAAAGCCAAGAAGAGGCGGGCGAGGCCGAGGTCGGCACGCCTAAATCGGCCGCCCCTGCCAGCTTTAGCTTTAAGCGCAAGGCGCGCGTCACCACTGTGGTGACGATTGTGGTTTGGGCGGTGCTGTATGGGGTGATCACATCGAAAATCATCACCATCGACAATATGGATGTGTTCGGAATTATGTCCCATGTGCCGCCTGCGGGCGGCTAAGCTAAATCATACCCTGCTGCACTTTGCGCCCTGCAAGCCCATGAAAAATATGGGTATAGGTCGCCACCCCCAGTACGGGAATGATCAAGTTTAGGATGGGGATCGACAGCGGGATTGCCATGCAAATTCCCGCCAGCCAAATCTTGCCCCAATGCGCCTTTCGCATCGCTATGGCCGCCGCCTTGTCCATGCGGCGCGAGGAGACAAGGGCGAAATATTCGCGCCCCAGAAGGTAGCCGTTCACCGCCCAAAACACCAAGGGCGCGAAGGGGCCTGCGATCAGGTACAAGATCAGCGCGGGCACGTTTATGGCTATGACCAGCCCTAGAAAGTTGATGCCAGATTTCAGCCCCTCGTAAAACCCTTGGCCCTGCGCGGGGGGCAGGCTGGGATAATGGCGGGTTTCCACGGCATCGGCCACCTCGTCCAGAAACATACCCGAAAAGACCGAAGCCACGGGAATCATAAGAAAAATCGATAGGCCCAGCATGGCCACAAAGCCGCCCCAAGATAGTATAGCGGCCAGCCCATCGACCCCGCCGATAAAGGGCACATCAACAGTATCGGGGGCAAAGGCAAAGATCACTTGGCTAAAGCCCCAAGTGATTGCGGCCAGCAGAAGCAGTGCCAGCGCGGCGCCAAGGAAGATCACCTTCAAAAACGCGCCCGACCCCATCTGCCCTAAGGCACGGAAAAAGCTAGAAAATATCAGACTCATTGTGTGATCCATTCGATGATTTTGGTTGGGTCGGGGCGGGGGCGGTCGGGGGCCTCGCTATCGACCGCGCCAATGTGGATGATGCCTGCCACAGTCTGGCCAACGGCGGCGGCAAAGGCGGTTTGGGCAAAGGTTTGGTCATGGGCGACCCAGCCTGTCAGCCATTGCGCGGCCCAGCCTGCGGCATAGGCGGCATTAACGATGTTCATGCACAGGGCAGCGCTTGATGCCACCTGTTCAGACGCGGGTACTTTGTGCGGAATAACAGGGGCCGAGATCACCACCACGGCAAGGTGTGATCGTTCAAACTGCCCGCGCCCCTTGCCGATTGCAACCTCGTCCAGCCCCAATTCCGCGCCCCGCGTTGAAGCCATATCCGCCAGCCGCAGCAGGGCGGCACGCTGTAAAACCAAAACACGCCAAGGGGTTAGTATCCCGTGATCTGGCACGCGCAGCGCGGCTGTTAGGATGGGTTCCAGCGCGGCGCGGTCTGGCACGTGGCCGTTGAACGTCTTGGCTGGGTGGGATCGGCGGCGCGCCAGAAACTCAAACGCGGCAGGGCTGGCGGGGTGGGGCATGGGATACTCCTTTGCCCCCATAGCACCCAAGATTGGGGGTGGGGTCAAGGTGGAATGGGGGGGAAGTGGTTAACGCGGCGGGCGCGGGTGGGGGGCGTATGTTTTGCGTATTTTATCCGTATTGCATCTGTATTGCATCCGTCCCTACACGCGGTGGGCTGTGTTTGCGTTGGTCCAAAATGGGTGTGCAAAATGCTTGCCACTCTACCTGCGACCGCAAAATCTGTGACCGCAAAATTTCGGCAAGAAAGTGTTGGGCATGAATATTTCTTATGGCGCACAAAAGCGGTGACTGCGGGCATGGTCAAGACGGCTTGCGCAGAGCCGCGCATATGGGCCAAATACCGCTATTGCATAGCAGCAAAAGGGAAGGTGGGCCGAAATGGCCGTGGTGCGGGCAAAATTTGCCGCCCCTGTGGCCCCGCGCTCGCGGCGCAACGCAGTGGAATGGCGCGGCGCGGTCTTTTTTGTGCAAACCACCACCGCGCCCGAAGATGGCCGCGCCACTGCGGCTGTGGCACAGGCGTTGGCAGATGGGCTGGGCGTTGCCAAATCACGGCTTGTACTGGTGCGGGGGGCTGCGCCGCGCGATAAGGTGTTTCGACTGACCTGACAGCCCCAAACGCGCTGGCCCTATTTCCCCCCCCCTACTTCCGCTCAATCCGATAACTTCCCTCGGGCAAATCCAATGCCGCCGCCAAATCTTGCACTTGGCGCAGCGATAGCGTGATGGTCATTTCGGTTTCTGTCATCTCGTCCATCTGGCGCAGTACAACGCAATCTTCGAACGCCTCAATCGTGATGTCTTCTTGCAGGGCATTTTCAGGCGCGCCTTCGTCGATCAGGGTGATGATACTGGCGTCAAAATCGTGCTCGATGGTGAACATGGGGCTCTCCTTTACCAGTCACTTACCGTGCCAACATTTCACAATGATTTGTTCCGCTTGTCGCGGGGAAAATTGCAAATGGATGGCCTGCGCGGCTATAGTTGCGCCATGAGGATGCGGCAGATCATTTTGGGGGCGGTTTTGATGGGGCTTGCGGGCTGCGGGGCTGTGCTGGCCCCGCCCAAAGGCGGGCCGCCATCTGACCTGCCCCTTCCGCCAAAACTTGCGGCGCAGAATTTTGTGGCGGTGGTGGACGCGGTGGAGCCTGTGGCGGAAGCTGTCTGTCTTGGCGCGGGCCTACAAGGCAACTGTGATTTTCAGATTGCCATTGACGGGCGCGCGGGCCAGCCGCCCAATGCCTTTCAAACGGTCGATGATGCGGGCCGCCCGATTATTGCCTTTACCCTATCGCTGATTGCCACCGCGCGCAGCCGCGACGAGTTGGCCTTTATCATGGGGCACGAGGCGGGGCATCACATTGCGGGGCATCTGGCGCGCCAGCAGGACAGCGCGATGCGCGGCGCGGTGCTGGCGGGGGTGATGGCGCAGGCCAGCGGGCTGGACAGTGCGGCAGTTGATCGCGCGGCGCAAATGGGCGCGGGCATTGGCGCGCGGCGCTATTCCAAGGACTTTGAACTAGAGGCCGACCTGATCGGCACGCGCATTGCCCTTGCGGCAGGGTTTGACCCCGTGCTGGGGGCGGCGTTCTTTGACCGTCTGCCAGACCCTGGCAACCGCTTTTTGGGCACACACCCCGCCAATGACAGCCGCAAGGCACTGGTGCTGGGTGAAACTGCACGTCTGCGGGGGCAATAGGGCATGCTGCAAATCGAAGATGTTCTGCGTGATCGCGGATCGCGTTATGCCGTATCGGGCGGCGATGTGGTCGGGCGGGCAGGGGCGGCGGCCTTTATTGCCGATCTGCGGCGGCCCAAGAAATTCGCCAAGGCCACGCATCATTCGTGGGCGGCGGTGCTGGGCGGCGAGGCTGTGCGATTTGATGATGGCGAGGCAGGCGCGGGCGATGTGATCTTGCGGATGATCCAGCGCGAGGGGCTGGCGGGCCACATCATCGTCGTCACCCGCTGGTATGGCGGGGTGCATCTGGGCGGGGATCGGTTTGCCCATATCGTCACCTGTGTGCGGGCGTATCTGGACGCGCGGCGCGGTGCGCCATAAGCTGATTCTACGCATCGCAGGTTGCGGCAGATGACTGTGGCAGATGACTGTGGGGGTTTGCAATGAAATGGCTTTTGGGCGAGTTGCGGCGGCTGCAAAACACCGCGCGTTGGTCTTATCAGGGGTGTGCTTCCGCTTGGGCGCGCGAGAAGTCCTTGCGGCAATGGGCTGTGATCAATGCCCTGTCGGTTGCCTTGTCGCTGGTGGTGGAGATGAGCGCGGGCGAGCGGGCCTTGATCTATGCTTTGGGCATTTTGGTTCTGGCGGCCGAACTGCTGAACACCGCGATTGAAGAGGTGGTGGATTATATCTCGACCGATATCGACCCTCGCGCCAAACGTGCCAAAGACGCGGGCAGCGCGGTAGTGACGCTGACCGCGATTGCGGGCGGTGTGGCGTGGGCGGTTATTTTGCTGGGCTGATGCGCTGGCGGCGCAGGTGCATGCGGTAGATGATGGGGGCTAGAATATAGTCGTAGGTTGCGCACGCCGCGGGATAGACCACAGGCCAGCGGGCGGCGCGGGCCAGCCAGCGCCAGCGGGGCAGGGCGGCCCAAATGGCGATGAAGCCGTCGATGCCCACCAAAAGCTGCCCGTCTTGCAGCACATGCAAACGCCGCGCGGCGGTGTCTGCATCCAGCCCAAAGGTTTCGTGCTGGGACAGGGCGCAAAACTTCATATCATCGCCCCCCTTGGCGCGGGCATAAACGCCAATCTCGCGCGCGCAGATCGGGCAAGTGTCGTTGTAAAGGATGCGGAGGGGGGCTGGGTTTGTCATGTCGGGAAGATAGGGCGGGGAAGGGGGCGGGACAAGGGTGTGGGGCGGGCAAGGGGCAGTGTTGTTACCCTACTTCACCCCAACCTTCCCCACAAATCATAATCCCCCGCCTCATCCACTGTGACGGATACGATATCGCCAGCCTTCAACCCCTCGAACCCCTCGTCAATAAACAGGTTGCCGTCAATTTCGGGGGCGTCGGATTTGTTGCGGCAGGTTGCGCCATCGCTGTCCACTTCATCCACGATCACATCCATCCGCAAACCCACTTTGGCGGCGAGTTTGGCGGCGGAGATTTCCCCTGCCTTTTCCATAAAGCGGGCGTAGCGTTCGGCTTTCACCTCGTCTGGCACGTGGTCTGGCAGGGCGTTGGAACGTGCGCCTTTGACGTTTTCGTATTGGAACGCGCCAACGCGGTCTAACTGCGCCTCATCCAGCCAGTCTAGCAGGGTTTGAAATTCGGCCTCTGTCTCGCCCGGATAGCCGACGATAAACGTGCTGCGCAGGGTGATATCGGGGCAGACATTGCGCCAAGCCGCGATTTCGTCCAGCGTTTTGGCGGCGGCCGCAGGGCGGGCCATGCGGCGCAGCACGTCGGGGTGGGCGTGTTGGAAGGGGATGTCGAGATAGGGCAGGATCAGGCCGCCAGATTCAGAATTGGCCGCCATCAGCGGGATCAGATCACGCACATGGGGGTAGGGGTAGACGTAATGCAGGCGCACCCACGCGCCGAGCGATCCCAGATCGCGGGCAAGGTCGGTGATATGGGCGCGGTGGTCTTTTTCAGTGGCGTGTTTTAGGTCAAGGCCGTAGGCGGAAGTGTCCTGCGAAATGACCAGCAGTTCGCGCACACCTGCCTGCACCAGCTTTTCCGCTTCGCGGATAATGGCGTGGGCGGGGCGGCTTTGCAAAAGACCGCGCATATCGGGGATGATGCAGAATTTACACTTGTGATTGCAGCCTTCGGAAATCTTTAAATAGCTGTAATGACGGGGGGTTAGCGAGACGGCGCTGGCGGGAAGCAGGTCGATAAACGGGTCTGGCCTTGCGGGCACGGCGGCGTGCACGGCGTCCAACACCGCCTCGTATTGTTGGGGGCCAGTGACCGCGAGCACCTTTGGATGCGCGCCTGTGATGTACTCAGGTTCCGCCCCAAGGCAGCCCGTGACGATAACGCGGCCATTTTCGGCCAGCGCCTCGCCAATGGCGGCCAAGGATTCGGCCTTGGCACTGTCCAAAAACCCGCAGGTGTTGACGATAACGGCATCTGCGCCGCGATATTCGGGGGAAATCGCATAACCTTCGGCGCGCAGGCGGGTCAGGATACGCTCGCTGTCCACCAGCGC
>CAMAWZ010000074.1 GCA_945861995.1 Pseudorhodobacter antarcticus | reverse complement strand
TCTAGCGGTGATGGGAATGCGCATTTGGTGCAGATCGCGCGCGGGCAGGCGGGGGCGCCGAACCTGTGCAAGATGCTGACCGACCCGAATGTGCTCAAGCTGTTTCACTTTGGCCGCTTTGATGTTGCGGCCCTTCAGGCGGCGTTTGGCGTGGCGACGGCGCCTGTGTGGTGCACGAAAATCGCGTCGCGTTTGATCCGCACCTATACGGACAGGCATGGGCTGAAGTACTTGCTGCTGGAATATTGCGGCGTGGATGTGTCCAAGGCGCAGCAGACATCTGATTGGGGCAGCGCCGTGCTGACCGATGCGCAGCTCGATTATGCGGCGTCGGATGTTTTGTATCTGCACAAGTTGAAGGACGCGTTGGAGGCGATTTTGATCCGCGAAGATCGTCTGCCGCTGGCGCAGGCCTGTTTTGACTTTCTGCCCACCCGCGCCAAACTGGATTTGATGGGCTGGGACGAACCCAATGACATCTTCCACCACTAGACCACAAGACAAGGGTCACGCCGCAACCGCGCGCCGCGTGATTGCGGCCGAGGCGGGGGCGCTGGGCGCGCTGGCGCAAAGCATTGGGCCAGAGTTCGAGGCGGCCTGCGCGCGGATACTGGGCTGCACGGGGCGAGTGATCGTGTCGGGTATCGGCAAATCGGGGCATATCGGGCGCAAGATTGCGGCGACGCTGACCAGCACGGGCACGCCTGCGCATTTCGTTCACCCCGCCGAAGCAAGCCACGGCGATTTGGGGATGCTGACGGCGGGCGATATAGCCTTGCTGATTTCCAATTCGGGCGAGACGGCGGAACTGGCGGACATTATCGCGCATTGTCAGCGCTTTGGTATCCCGATGCTGGGGATTTCCTCGCGCCCGGCCAGCACAATGGCGCGGGCCTGTGATATTGCGCTTATCCTGCCCGCAGTGCCCGAGGCGGGGGATGAGGCGATTGTGCCTACGTCATCCACCACCATGACGCTTGCGATGGGCGATGCGCTGGCGGTCGCGCTGATGGAGCACCGCGCCTTTACTGCCGCCCATTTTCGCGCGTTTCACCCAGGCGGGCCTTTGGGGGCCAAACTGCTGCGCGTGGCGGATGTGATGCATTCCGATATGCCGCTGATTGCGGCAACAGCCCCGATGAGCGAGGCGATTTTGACCATCAGCCAAAAGGGCTTTGGCGTGGTGGGCGTTCAAGACGCGCAGGGCGATTTGGTGGGGATTATCACCGATGGCGATTTGCGCCGCCATATGGTCGGGCTGATGGGCATGACAGCGGGCGATGTGATGACGCGCAGCCCCCGCAGCCTGGCCCCCGACGCGCTGGCGGGCAGCGCGCTGGCGCTGATGACACAGGCGCAGATCACCTGTCTGTTTGTGATCGACCCCGCAGCCCCCCAAACTGCGCGCGGCATAGTGCACATCCATGACTTTTTGCGCGCAGGCGTGATATGAGCGATTCGGTCAACAGATCGCCCTCCCGCATATCTGCCTATGCCCGCCACTCGCGCCGCATTTGGTTTCTAAAGATGATCCTGCCTGCCGTTGCGCTGGCCATCCTCTCAAGTCTGTTTTTGTTTTCGCGCAGCATCACCATGGACGGCGCAATTCCCTTTGCCGAGGTGGATATCGAAGACCGCCTGCGCGAGCCGAAGATGACCGATGTGCGCATTGCAACCATTGCCGCAAATGGGGCCGCGATTGATTTGACCGCCGCAACAGTTGTTCCAAAAGGCAAACGCCGCGCAACTGCACATACCGCCACGGGCAAGATTACGGCTTTGTCGGGCGATGTCACCACTATCACCGCCGACACGCTGGCCTTTAACGATGCCGCGCAAGAGGCGGCGCTGACGGGCGGGGTTCAAATAGATTCGGTCGGCTATGTGATGACCACGCAGGCGCTGGATGTGGATATCGCAAGCGCCGCTGCCACAAGCCGCTCAAAGGTGCAGGCAACGGGGCCGCTGGGCGATTTGACTGCAGGCCGCATGAACGTGCAACAAACCGATGGCAAATTTCTTCTTGTTTTCAATTCGGGTGTGCGGCTGCTATACACGCCCTGACGCCCCTGCCAAAAGGCTGCGGGCAGTAGGGTTTAGATCAGGGTAGTTGGGGCAACAATGATGCGGCGTTACATTTTGGCATTGGCCATGATGCTGCCTTTTTGGCAGCCCCTGATGCCGCCTGCCTTGGCACAAGAAGCGGATACTGCTGCAATCACTTTTGGCGGGCTAAAGGGCGATCCCAAGGCGCCCGTGACGGTGACATCAGAAAGTCTAACTGTAGACGAGGCGGCACGCACGGCGGTGTTCACGGGAAATGTGCTGGTGGTGCAAGGCGAAATGCGCCTGTCTGCCGCCGAGGTGAGAGTAGAATACGAAACAGACGCCGACCGCATCGCGCGGCTTTGGGCGACGGGCGGGGTGCTTTTGGTCAATGCAAAAGATGCCGCGCAATCGCAAAAGGCCGAATATGTGATTGATACTGGTATCGTCACGATGACGGGCGATGTCGTGCTGTCCCAAGGGCCTGCGACCTTTACGGCCCAGACGTTCATAGCAGATATGAAAACGGGCCTTGGCCAGTTGCAAGGCGGGGTAAAAAGCACCTTTATTCCCAGTGCAGGGACGGATGGCGAGACACAGAAGGCAGCCCCATGACAGCCCCCGCGATGACAGCCGCAACCCTGCAACGCGCCGCCGTCACGGGCCTGAACGTGCAAAACCTGCGCAAAAGCTATAAAAAGCGCGTGGTGATCCGCGATGTATCTTTGCGGCTAGAGCGGGGCGAGGTGGTGGCCCTGTTGGGCCCCAACGGCTGCGGCAAAACCACTTGCTTTTATTCGATTGCAGGCCTTGTCACCCCTGATGCGGGCCATGTGATCATTGATGGGCAAGAGGCGACCGCCCTGCCCATGTATCGGCGCGCGCAAATGGGGATTGGCTATTTGCCACAAGAAATGTCAATTTTTCGCGGGCTGAACGTGCAAGAGAACATTCTGGCTGTGCTGGAAATTGCCGAAAAAGACCACCATCGCCGCCGCGAGCGGTTGGAACAACTGCTGTCGGAATTTTCCATCAGCCACCTGCGCGAGGCCCCTGCAATGGCCCTATCAGGCGGCGAGAGACGGCGCGCCGAGATTGCGCGCTGCCTTGCGGCCAATCCGCAATATCTGCTGCTGGACGAACCCTTTGCGGGCGTTGATCCCATTGCGGTGGGCGATATTCGCCATTTGGTACATGATCTGAAATCTCGCGGCATTGGCGTTTTGATCACAGACCACAATGTGGCCGAAACCCTGTCTATCGTGGATCGCGCCTATATTTTGCACGATGGCGTGGTGCTGAAAACGGGCACAACGGCCGAGATCGTCGAGGACGAAGTGGTGCGCCGTGTCTACTTAGGCGAGAACTTCCGCCTATCGTGACAGTTTTATGAAAATTTTACTGCTAATTTGTTGACAACGGGCCTGCACCGTCCCCAAATGAAAGGGATGCAAGCCGAACTTTCCCAGTCTGGTTTTCGCTTTGCGGCCATCACTTTGGCCCCGCGCACATCTGGGCTGCAAGTAAGAAACGCTGCATTATCACCCACAGTTGTAAAGCCATGCGCGCCCAGGCATTCGCACGGGCTGCGCGCGCTTTGAGTAGAGGAGGCACTATGCGGTATCAAATCAGCGGCAAACAAATTGACATCGGCGAGGCGTTGCAAATTCACGTCAAGGCCGAACTTGGCGAGGTGGTGGAAAAATACGCGCAGCGCCCAACCGAGGCCGTGGTGGTGTTTTCGCGCGTGGCACATGAATATGTCTGCGAAGCGGTGATCCACCTATCGACGGGGCTGACCGCGCAGGCCACGGGCCATGCCACTGAAATCTATGCCGCTTTTGAATCTGCGCGCGAAAAAATGGACAAGCAACTGCGCCGCTATAAACGCCGCATCCGGAATCATCATCAAACCCGTCCCCAGCCTGTTGAATTTGGCGGTGCTTCTTCGTATATCATTGCGGCAACCGAAGAACCCGAAGAAGGTGACAGCGCAGAATTGACACCTATCATCATTGCCGAGATGGAAACGAAGATTCCATCAATTACGGTGGGTGAGGCGGTGATGCAGTTAGAGCTGTCGAACAATCGTTTTCTGGTGTTTCGCAACGAAAGCCATGCGGGCGTCAATGTGGTCTATCGCCGAGATGACGGCAATATTGGCTGGATTGATCCGCGCAACATCAGTTAAAAGCAGGCTCTTTGGGCCTGCGAAATTAGGAAGCCAGTTATGGACTTGTCCAAAATTCTTGCGCCAAACTCTGTGAAAGTTATGGCGCATCAGCCCAGCAAAAAGCGCCTGTTTCAGGAGTTGGGCGAACTGGCAGCGCAGGCCCACGGCCTTATGGCAGCGGCCGCGATTGATGGCCTGCTGGAACGCGAGACGTTGGGGCCAACGGGCGTGGGTAATGGCATTGCCCTGCCCCACGCCCGCCTGCATGGGTTGGAAAAGATTGTCGGCGTTTTTATGCGTCTGGAAAAGCCGCTCGATTATGAAAGCGTCGATCGCCAGCCTGTGGATTTGGTTTTTGCGCTGTTTGCGCCCAAGGATTCGGGCGTGGATCATCTGAAAGCCTTGGCGCTGGTGTCACGCACCATGCGCGATGGGGGGATGTGTTCAAAGCTGCGCGCCAACAACGATCCCGCAACAATTTTCGCCATTCTGACAGAAAGCCGCGCGCCGCAAGCGGCCTGATGTTGGCGGGCTAAATCGGCATCCAATTGCCAAAGCCAAAGCCTGTATAGTCTTTGTCAAAGGCGGCGCGGGCGGCTGCGTCTAAATCGGGGCCGTAAATGCTGGCCAGATTGGGATAGATGGGGTCTGGCGCATCGGGCGCGATTGCTGGCGCGGTCAGGCCCAGATCGGCAGCGATGCGGCCCAAATCGCGCGGCAAATCGCCTTCGCGGATGATCAGATCGGGCAGGCCAACGGCTGCAAACCCCTGCACTATCGCGGTTTGACTGGCAAATTGCGTCAGCACCTTGAGCCCTGTTTGCCCCGCCAAATTGCGTTTTAGGAAATTCAGAAAGGTCAGAAATGCCGTGCGAAATTCGGCATCGGACGCAAATGCCTCGCCCTGCGGGGGCAAGGGCAGATAGTGAAACTTGGCCAGATAGGGGCGCAGTTCGGGTTGCAGGGGGCTGGACAAAAACAAACAGAACATCGCATGGGCGCGGGCTAGCGGATGGCGCAGAACGGTAAAGCTGCGAAAGCCTGCCCGCGCCTCTTTCCATTTGCGCAGGGCCTTGCGATCAAAATCGCGGCTGACCGCGCCTTGGGATTTCATCCATGCCGCAACCCCGCCCCAAGGCGCGCCCGCCACCGGCATAAACAACAAGGCAGGCGCATCCAGCCCCACGTATTGCAGCACGCCTGCATTGCGGCGCGGTTCAAAATTGGGGGTGCGGGTTAGGTTAAACCGATCCATCCGCGAAAGGGCTGCGGCCATGTCGTCAGGGTTGGTGACCTTATCTTCCAACGCTTCTGGGTTTTGCTTTTTCAGCGTGGTATCAATGTTTTTCAGCCGATCCTTCAGCCCCAAGAACGCCGCCACCCCGTTAAGGACATCGACATTTAAAATGTCTTCATAATCCAAATAAAACGCCGTTTGCCCTGTGGTTTGCAAACGGTTCAGCAACAGCACCTGAAAATCTTGAATGTTTTCCAAGTGCCGTTCAAACTGGGCGCTATCAAAGGTGGGCTGCACCGTGGTATGCCTGCTCGTGTTCATAAGCCGCCACTGGTCGGTTTGCCGCGCGATTTTCCAGCTGATAAAGCTTTCGACTGGGTTGCGGGTAAGAATGATTTTCGCGCAGGTCGGATCATTTAGAACGGCGTCCAAGACGCGCGGATCGTGGTCGTGAAAATAGCGAAAGCCAGACAGCCCTTGGGTTTGCGCGCGCAGTGCAGCCAGCAGGCCAGCGGGGTTTTCGTCGCGCTGCGCGGCGGTAAATCCGCACAGCGTATCATTGGTGTGGTTGCCCAAAAGATAGGGGTTAAACGCCTCGCCATAGCAGTGAAAGCCCGCAAGGCGATTAAGGTTCATTTCCAGAAAATTTGACCCCGTGCGCATTTCGGCAAAGATCACAAAGCTGGTGAAACGCGACATTTATTGCACCAAATAGGGGCGCGCGCGGTTTTTCGCGCCAAAGATGCCGTTTTCGGATACGGGGAAATCCCCCACCAAAGTGGGCTGCATTCCCTGATTGCGCAGCGCCTGCAAAAACTGGCCAAAGCCTGTCAGGTCGGTCATGATCGGGGCTTCGGTCAGGCGGCGCATGGCGCGGGGGCTGATTTCATCAACGATGGCCTGCAAAGGCTCGATCGGGTTTTCCACAAACTCGGCCAAATTCCACACCCGCACCCGCGCCTTGACCATCGGCAGGCGCAGTACGGCGGTAAAATCGGTTTCAATCTTTTGCAACCGCGCCGCCTCGCGGCGGATATCGGCAAAATCGCGGTTGGATTTGAACAGGGACAGCGCCCAGCCCCCCGTGATCATGGATATTTGCGCATTAGGATCGCGGGCTAAGAAATGCGTGATGGCTTGGTTATCGGCAGCGCCGAATTGAAAGCATTGCCGCTCGCCCCGCGTGTTCCACAAAAGGTTGGTCAAAAAATCCAAAGGTCGGTAATCGCGCGCGGCCGCCGAATCTGAGAGCCCGCCCATAAACGATGTCTCGCCTTGGGCGAAATGGACACGATCGGGCGCATAAAGATGGCCATGCACGCGCGCGCCTGTCGATTTTACCAGCCATTTTTCCCAGTTCTCGAACACGTCACCAAAGCCTGCAAACACCGAATAAGGCGCGGCGGTGACGCCATTTTCCCAATCATGATTGGGGTGGCGGCTGTGCATATAAAGGCCAGCGCGCCCTTTGGTGCGCCGTTCCACCGCCTTGGCAAACAGGCGGTCAATTTTTGGCGGCATTCGGCTCGCCGCCCAGATCGGGGGCGGGATCGCCTGAGAGGAATGTGTCATACAGTTTGTCGGCCTGCGCCCAAATTTTGCGCGCAACAAAGCAATCTGATTTGCGCAAAAGGCTTAGGTGATCGTCATAGAACACGTGCGGCTTGCCCTGAAAATCAAACTTGGCCAGCGTCAAAGACCTGCTTTCGACATTGCCAGACACCTGCCGCACCATCGTTTGAAAATAGCTTTCATCGGGAATCCAGACGCGGCGAAAATAGGCGTCGATGGCGGGGCGGTCAGGGTTTTGCAAAATCGCCGAAAGGGTTTGGCGTGTCAGGCACCACCATTGGCTGCCCAAATGCGGCACAATCCCCGCAGGGATGCGGCGGTGAAACCTGATGCGGCGCTGAAGGCCGACATAAAAATCAAACGCATAGCGCTGTTTGCGCCACGAAAAGGGAAAGCGCAGGGTAAAGCGTTCAATATCAAGGCCGCCCACAGTCCAGCCCACATCGGCGGTGGTCACACTTTCGATGAAATTGGTTTGCGGGCGCGCATCCAAATAGGCGCGCAGCTCGTCTACCGGGCGCAGCGGCGCGCAAGAACCCGATGCAAGGAACACATGACGCACCTGCCCAAAATCGCGCAGCATGATGGTGGCGGCATCTTGGGTGGCTGCAACCAGCCCCCATGTGCCCCATTCGCAAACGTACCGGCGCGCAAAGCGAATGTTGGGCAGGCCCGCCAGCGCCTGCACCATTTGGTCATAGTTTTTGCGTTTGGTGCGCCTGTCAACATGGATGACAACGGGGCAATCATTCTGGGCCCAGTGCCGCGCGACCTGCGCTGCGCGTGTCAGATCATTGTGGCACAGCATGACAAAGCCCACGCTCATGCCCAGTTTCCTTTGGACATTAGCCCCAGAATTTCCAGCTGCCGCCAGTTTATGTACCGCTCGCTCCACTTAGTCCAAAGGTCGGGCTGGGTGGCAAGGCCCGCGCGATAGGCGCGATATTCGTGGGAATTGGCGTAATGCTGGCGGCGATCCATTTCTTCGGCCGCCTTATCGACCAGCGTGTGAATGAATTTGGCGTGCAGCAAACAGCCTGATGCCTTTTCCCCGCCCCATTCGTCATAGACAAGGTTCAGCCCGCGCGGCAACAGCATATGGGTGGAACTGACATAGGCGTAAGAGCGTTGCCATTTCACCAGCGGAATTTTGTTCAGCGCGGGCGCGCGTTCGGGCAGATCGGAAAAGAACATCCGCGCGCGCGGGCCGCCTTGGATCCAAAGGTTGCCAAAGCGGGAGTTGCGTTCAATGACATAGTTGCCGCTGTCAAAATAAGGGGCATGGGCAATTGGGTCTTGCCCTTCGCGGTAGGGAATCAGATCGAACGGGCCTTTGGGTTACATATCCAGCAGCATCGCCGAAAAAGATTTGATCGAGGAGGCATCCAGCCAATCGGTCAGCGCGCGCAAGGGGCGCGTATCGCAAAAGGGAAAGACGAAAAATTCATCAGGATCGACTGTCAGGCACCAATGGTTATGCCCGTGGCGCAGCAGCAGCCAATTAATCCAATCCATGCCAAAGCGCGCGCGCTTATAGCTGGCATCGCTGTGCCACAAGGATACATCGGGCTGGGCGGCCAGATATTCGCGCGTGCCATCGGTGCTGTCATTATCGACAATCAAAAAATGGTTCACGCCCAAGTCGCGGTAGTATTTCAGGAAATAAGGCAGGCGGATGCGCTCGTTGCGCACAGTTGAGAACAGCAATATGGCGCTGCGGCCAATGGATGCGGTTTGGTCCACGATAGGGAGCAATTCACGCCGTTTGCGAAAGGCGCGCACCAGCCAGCGCCTGCGCGCAAGGCGTAACATATACCGCGTTGCCAACCTCACCTTTGTGCCTTGCCTGTTGTCATTTACCTATAACCGCCGACCCAAACTAACAAATGTGAGTCAACACTACCTTAAAGTGATCTGCCCAAAGTGGCAGATTTTGTTTATTTCTACCGCTTGGCAGATTTTGGGCCAAGGTGTTGATTGTTTCCATCCAAGAATAACTGTCCCTTGGGTCAAGGTAAACTGGGAAGTCACCACAAACTTCGCGCAGAACGGGTAAATCCGACGCGACGACCGTGGTTCCAAGGCCTGCCGCCTCAAGCGGGGGCAGGCCAAAGCCTTCGGCAAGGCTGGGAAACAGCAGCGCGCGCGCCCTGCATCAGGCTGACCACCGCCCCATCGGGCAGGTTTTCCCCGTGCAGCACTGCGCCCGTGGCCTGCAATTGCGCCATTTGCGCAAACAGCGCAGCACCCGCCCAACCCCTGCCGCCAATCACCACCAATTGCGGGGCAGGCTGTGGCAGCTTTGGCCAAAGATCAAACAACAGTTTAAGGTTTTTGCGCGGCTCGATTGTGCCAAGAGCTATGAAAT
>CAMAWZ010000073.1 GCA_945861995.1 Pseudorhodobacter antarcticus | reverse complement strand
TCCAGATGGCGGAACACCGTCACCGCATTCGCCGTGGTGGTGGTCATGACAAATTCATGTGTCCCCATCCGCGCCGTAGTGCCATCGTCAAACACGATGCCGTCTTCGCGCAGCATCAGACCATAGCGGCATTTGCCCACGGCCAATGTGCTAAATGTATTTGCATAGACCTTGTCCAAGAAAGCGCCTGCATCGGTGCCCTGAATGTCAATCTTGCCCAGCGTGGTGACATCGCAAATCCCAACCGAGCGGCGCGTTGCCAAAACCTCGCGGTCGACGCTTTCGCGCCAAGTGGTTTCACCCGCCTTTGGTACCCATTGCGTACGCAGCCAGTTGCCCACCTCGACAAAGATCGCGCCTTGCTCTGCGGCCCATTTATGCGACGGCGTCAGGCGGAAGGGTTTGAAATCTTTCCCGCGCGAGCGCCCCGCCAGCGCGCCCATCGCAACAGGCGTATAGGGCGGGCGGTAAATCGTGGTGCCTGTCGCTGGAATAGATTGGCCCGTCAGTTCGGCCATGATTGCAATGCCAAGGACATTGCCCGTCTTGCCCTGATCGGTTGCCATACCCAGCGTGGTATAGCGTTTCAGATGCTCGACAGCGGTAAAGTTTTCCTGATGGGCCAGCTTTACATCTTTGACAGTCACATCGTTTTGTTGGTCAATCCACGCGCGGCCCTTGCCTTCGTGCACATACCACAGAGGGCTGATCGCAATCGGCGCATCTTCGGCGCGCGGCAAATCGCCCGCCGTGGCCGCCATTCCCAAATCTACCAGCGCCGCAATTGCCTGCGCCTGCCCCGATGCCAGCGCGCCATGGGTCGACAGCGCCCCACTGGCCGCCCCCGCCGACGTTAGCCCAGCAGGGCCGCCCGCGCCCGGCACAAATGCCGCAATATCGCCCTGCCATTCAGGGCGCGAGCGGTGGTGCGAGGTGATGTTGACGTTGGGGTTCCAGCCGCCCGACACGCCCAAGGCGGTGCAGGTAATCGTCTCGGTTTTACCATCGGCCATCCGCACCGTCACCGATTTCAGCCCCAGACGGCCCGACGTATCCATCACCTGCGCGCCTTGCAGATGGCGGATACCGGGCAGCAGATCGCCGCTTAGGCGGCTGTCAATCACTGCCGCCACATCCACGCCTTTTGCTTGCAAATCGCGGGCGCTGCGCAGTCCGTCATCGTTATTGGTGAATATCGCTACCTTATCGCCCACTGCCACGCCCCAGCGGTTGGCATAGGCGCGCAAGGCACCCGCCAGCATCACGCCTGGCCTGTCGTTGTTTTCAAAAGCAATCGGTCGTTCTGTTGCCCCCCCTGCCGAAATCGCACGCTTTGTATAAATGCGCCACAACGTCTGGCGCGGCTTGCCCGCGGCGGGCACTGCAAGGTGGTCGGACACCCGTTCAACCGCCGAATAAATCCCGTGGTCAAAGGCCCCGACAATTGTCGTGCGGTTCATCAGCCGCACATTGGGCATTGCGCCAAGCTCTGCCACAGCCGCGCTGGCCCAATCGGCCCCAGCCATACCGCCCACTTCGAAGGTTTCGGCATTTAGCCGCCCGCCCATGCGGAAATCTTCATCAGCCAAGACCACCCGCGCGCCCGCACGGCCTGCCGTCAGCGCCGCCATCAACCCCGCAGGCCCAGCGCCGATGATCAGAAGATCGCAGTGGATAAAGCCTTTGTCATATTCGTCGGGGTCTTCGTCTTTGGTCAGCGCACCAAGGCCCGCCGCGCGGCGGATGATCGGCTCGTAGACCTTTTCCCAAAACGCCGCTGGCCACATGAAGGTTTTGTAGTAAAAACCAGCAGTAAAAAAGCTGTTAAGCCTATCATTGATCGCCATCGCGTCGAACTGCAGGCTTGGCCAGGCGTTCTGGCTGGTGGCGTGCAATCCGTCAAACAGTTCTGCCACTGTCGCGCGCGTGTTCGGCTCTTGCCGCGCGCCAGACCGCAGATGCACCAGCGCATTGGGTTCTTCCGACCCTGACGAAAGCGGCCCGCGCGGGCGGTGATACTTAAAGCTGCGCCCCATCAGCCGCACGCCATTGGCCAAGAGCGCCGATGCCAGCGTATCGCCCGCATGGCCAACATAGCTGCGCCCGTCAAAGGTGAACTGAAGGCTTTTGCTGCGGTCGATCTGGCCGCCTGAAATGCGATTGGACTGGCTCATTTCGAACGCCCTCCAGCGCGGGCCACATCGCGGGCCATTTCCACCTTTAGAATTTCATGCGTTACAGTATTGCGGGTGACGACCAGCCACGAACGGTCGCCCTGCTCGTGGTACCACAACTCGCGATGCGCGCCCGCTGGGTTGTCGCGGTTATAGAGGTAGTCGTGAAACGCCTCGATCCCCGCTGTCATGCCGTCGGGGCGGCTCATTAGGCTTGCATCGCCAAGATAGACAAATTCCTGCGCATCGCGGGGGCCAAGGATGGGGTGATTGATAATCATCTGAAATCCCTCAATGCAGGTTCGGCTGGGCGCCTTGGCCCTTTTCGTCAATCATCAACCCCTTGAGGAAGCGATCAAAGCGGTAGGCGGTGGCGGTCTTGTGCGGCTCGTCTTTGGCCAGAAGATGCGCAAAGCACCAGCCGCTGGCGGGGGTCGCCTTAAACCCGCCATAGCACCAGCCGCCATTGAAATAGAGCCCCTCAATATGCGTCTTGTCGATGATGGGCGAGCCATCCATCGACATATCCATAATTCCGCCCCATGTGCGCAAAAGCCGTGCGCGTCCTATCGCGGGCATCAGCGCCATGCCCCCTTCGGCCACGTCTTCGATCACGGGCAGGTTGCCGCGTTGGGCGTAAGAGTTATAGCCATCAATATCGCCGCCAAAAACCAAACCGCCCTTGTCAGACTGGCTGACATAGAAATGTCCTGCGCCAAAGGTCATCACCCCGTCGATAAAGGGTTTCAGCCCCTCGGACACAAAGGCTTGCAAGACATGGCTTTCAATCGGCAAGCGCATACCAGCATGGGCCATCACCTCAGATGACGATCCCGCCACGGCAACGCCAACTTTCTTTGCCCCGATAAACCCGCGAGAGGTTTCTACCCCAAGAATTCGGCCGTTTTCAATCCGCATCCCCGTGACTTCGCAGTTCTGGATCAGATCGACACCGCGCATATCCGCGCCGCGCGCGTAACCCCACGCCACTGCATCATGGCGCACCGTGCCGCCGCGCCGCTGCATCAAGGCCCCTTTGATCGGAAAACGTGCATTGTCGAAATTCAGGAACGGATACATCGCCCGCACCTGATCGCGATTGAGCATTTCCGCATCGGCACCGTTCAAAATCATCCCATTGCCGCGCCGCGTGAAGGCATCGCGCTGCGCATCCGTATGGATCAGGTTGATGATCCCGCGCTGACTGACCATGGCGTTATAGTTAAAGTCTTGCTCTAACCCTTCCCACAGTTTTAGCGAAAATTCGTAAAACGGCTCATTGCCCTCTAGAAGGTAGTTTGATCGGATTATGGTGGTGTTACGGCCCACATTGCCGCCGCCCAGATAGCCTTTTTCCAGAACCGCGATGCGGGCCTGCTTAAATTCCTTGGCCAAATAGTATGCTGTGGCCAGCCCATGCCCGCCTCCGCCAACAATGATGTAATCATAACTGGCCTGCGGCGCTGGATCGCGCCAAATAGGCTTCCAGCCCTTATGCCCCGTCAATGCCTCGGCAATAACGCGAAAACCCGAATAGCGCATAAGCGGCCCTCCTACTTTGGGGATCAAGTTAGGCCGAAATGATTCAAAAGCACGCACCGTTTTCGCCATGACTTCGGCAGTTTTCGCCATCCGGCGCGGGGCAGTTTTCGCCATCAGGTGCGGGGCAGTACGCAAGCCCCTGCCTTTGGCATTTAACAGCTGCCTTTGGCATTTAACATTTGCCCAGATGTCCCTATCTTTGCGCCGCGCGCCCAAAGATGGCAGAGGCGGCGAAGATAATTGCGGCCACGGTGATGATGGACGGGCCTGCAGGCGTATCTTGCCAAAGCGACAGGGCCAATCCGCCAAGGCAGGCCTGCGCGCCGAGAAAGGCGGCGATAGTGGCCATCGATTCTGGCGTGCGCGACAGGGCGCGGGCGGCGGCGGCAGGGATAATGAGCATGGCGGCGATCAGCAGGGCCCCTACGATTTTCAACGCAACGGCGACGACCAAGGCCAGCGCGATGGTCAGGGCAAGGCGCTCGACCGAGGGGTTGATGCCGCTGGCATGGGCCAAATCTTCGGATAGGGTTGCGGTCAGCAGGCGCTGCCAGCGCCAGATTAGCAAGGCCAAGACCAGCCCCGCCCCGCCCCAGATAAAGGCCAAATCGGCGCGGCTGACGGCCAGAATATCGCCAAACAGATAGCTGGACAGATCGGCGCGCACGCTTGGCACATAGGAAATGGCGACAAGGCCAAAGGCCAGCGCCGAATGGGCCAGAACGCCCAAGGTCGTGTCCATCGCCCAGCCTTTGGCGGCAAGAGTGGACACCGTTCCCGCCATCGCAAGCGCGACGATCAGCGTGCCCACCCCAATGGGCAGGTGCAGCGCAAGTGCCAGTGCCACGCCCAGAATGGCTGCATGGGATGTCGCATCGCCAAAATAGGCCATGCGCCGCCAGACCACAAAACTGCCCAACGGCCCAGTTGCAAGCGCAAGGCCAATACCCGCAAGCGCGGCGCGGATCAGGAAATCATCAAGCATGGTTATGGCCATAATGCGGATCAGATGGGCTGCGGCCAAAGGCATCTTTGATTGGGCCAGATGAAACGGGGCCAGCGGAAACGGGGCCAGCAGGCGCAGGCCCGCCATCATGCACATGGTCATGCGCGTGTTGATAAAGGGCCAGCGCGCCTTGGGTGCCAAGACCAAACAGCGCGCGGTATTCGGGGGCGGATAAGACAACCTGCGGCGCGCCTTGACAGCAGATGTGGCCGTTCAGGCAAATAACGCGGTCGGAGGCGGCCATAACAACGTGCAGATCGTGCGATACCATCAGCACGGCGGCGCCAGTTTCCAGCCGCAATTCCTCGATCAGGCGGTAAAAGGCGGCTTCGCCTTGCTGGTCTAGGCCCTGTGTCGGCTCGTCCAACACCAAAATCTGCGGATCGGTCAGCAGGGCGCGGGCCAGCATGGCGCGCTGCATTTGCCCGCCCGAAAGCTGTGCCATTTGCGCGCCCTCCATCGCGCCAAGGCCCACGCGGGCCAGTGCGGCGCGGGCCTCTTTGTCTGGCACGGTCTGCGGCAGGGACAAGAACCTGCGCACAGTTATTGGCATGGCGCGGTCGATGGCGAGTTTTTGCGGCACATATCCAAGGCGCAAATCTGGCGCGCGCTGCACCTGTCCGCTGGCCAGTGGCACGATGCCCAAAAGCGCCCTCAGCAGCGTAGATTTGCCCGACCCGTTCGGCCCGATCAAAGTGACAATTTCGCCTTGCTCGATAGACAGGGTCACATCGGACAGCACCGAGGCCGCGCCGAAGCTGACAGAAATATGCTGCGCAGAAATCAGGCTCATGCGGCAGCCCGTTGGCAAGCAGGACAAAGGCCAAGCGCTTCGATGGTGGCAGATTCAATGGCAAAGCCTTGGGCCGACGCGGCGCTGTCCAAGGCTGCGCGCGAGGGGGTGGCGGGCGCTTCGGATATGGCATTGCAGGCGCGGCAAATCAGGAATGCAGCCGTATGATTTTCGCCGATATGCATACAGGCGGTAAAGGAATTGAGGCGGCGGATGCGGTGGGCAAGGCCATGCTCTTCCAGAAAATCCAGCGCGCGGTAGGCCACGGGCGGCTGCGCGCCGAACCCCTCGCTTGCCAGGCGCGATAGCACGTCATAAGCCCCCAATGCGCGGTGGCCTTCCAGCAGAATTTCCAACGTGCGGCGGCGTACTGGAGTCAGGCGTAGGCCCTTTGCGGCCAAAATCGCGATCGCCCGCGCAAGCGCGTCACTGGCGCAAGGGCCGTGGTCATGCGCTACAAAAGCCAGATCGGGGGCCGCGCAGCTGGGGCAATGGTCGTGGGGCATCTGTCGCTTTGCGCCTCTTGTAATGTTACGATATAACATATAGATCACGACCAACCCAAGCGAAAGGCCGCACGCGATGCGTTATATCATATCATCTGTTCTGTCCATGCTGCCCCTGTCTGCACTGGCCGAAGTGCCGCGCGTGATTACCGATATACCGCCTGTTTATGGGCTGGTGGCGCAGGTCATGGGCGATCTGGGCGCGCCTGTTTTGCTGCTGGAAAAAGGCGCGGATGAACATGATTTTCAACTGCGCCCCAGCCAGATGACGGATATTGCCAGTGCAGATGTGGCAGTATGGATTGGGCCAGACCTGACCCCTTGGCTGGAAAGGGCGCTAGAGGGGGCAAAAGGCGATATGGCATCGCTGCCCCTATTGGCAGTGGCGGGCACCAATCTGTTGGAATTTGGCGCCGTGGACGATCAGTCGGATGATCATGCGGGCGAACAGGCGGACGATCAGGGCCATGGCCACGGTCACAGCGGCACCGAGCCCCACGCATGGTTGAACCCCGAAAATGCAGCGCCGTGGTTGGACGCGATTGCAGCGGCTTTGTCGGCCAAGGACAGCGGCAATGCCGCAACTTACGCCGAGAATGCTGCAACTGCCAAGGCCGAGATCGCAATGCTAGACGCTGAGATTTCTGCGGCACTTGCGCCGATCAAGGACAAGGGTTTTGTCGCCTATCACGATGCCTATCAGTATTTCAGCACCCATTACGGCCTGAACTATCAAGGCGCGGTCGCCATGGGTGATGCAAGCGCGGCAGGTGCGGCACATTTGCACAAAGTGCAAAGCACAATCGCAGATGGCGTGGTTTGCGTCTTTCCAGAGGCGCAGCATGACGCGGACTTATTGCTGCAACTGACAGATGGAACTGCCGCCAAAGCGGGCGCAGCATTAGACCCCGCAGGCGTGATGCTTGACCCCTCGCTTACCAGCTATACTGACGTGCTGCGCAATTTAACGGCCGCGCTGGCGGGATGCCTTTCGGGCGCTTGACCTTTTTTAAATAGCCCGTCACTTTGCCCCTAAATCGTTTTAGAGGCAAAGATGACGCAGATCACAGAGTTTGGCAGAATGGCTGCGGGTGGGCTGGTCCAGCGGATTATGCTGCGCAGCGAAAAGATGCAGGTGGCCGTGCTGACGCTGGGGGCCACGCTGCAATCGGTGCGGCTGGATGGGGTGCCTTATGATCTGACAGTCGCCGCGCAAAGCGTGACCGATGCGACAGGCGCGATGTGCTATCATGGCAGTCTGATTGCGCCGGTGGTCAACCGGTTGACGGGCGCTACGGCGCAAGTTGGCCGGCAGACCGCGCAGTTTGAAAAGAACTTTTTGGGCAAGCATGTGCTGCATTCGGGGCTATCGGGCGCGCAGCATCAAGTTTGGAACATTGCCGATGTCAGTGACAGCGCGCTGACCCTAGCGCTGCATCTGCCCGATGGGCAGGGCGGCTTTGCTGGCAACCGCGATGTGACTGCCCGCTTTACCCTAAACGGCGCTCGGTTGCAGATGGATGTCACTGTGACAACCGATGCCGCAACCCTATGGAATGTGGCCAACCACAGCTATTGGAACCTTGACGGTAGCGCAGATTATGCGGGCCACAGCATACAGCTGGCCGCGGATCATTACCTGCCCACGGACAACGAATTTATCCCCACGGGCGTAATTGCCGATGTCACCGGCACGGATTTTGATTTTCGTATCCAGCAAAGCATTGCGCCGCAAAAGCCGCCGCTGGATAACAACTTTTGTCTTGGCCGCAAACAAGAACCGCTGCGCGAGGTGCTGGTGCTGCGCGGGGCCAGCGGTGTCACGCTGCGCCTATCCACCACCGAAGCCGCGGTGCAATTGTATGATTGCCGCCATGACAGCTTTGCCGCTGTTGCAATCGAGGCGCAGAATTGGCCCGATGCGCCAAATAAAGCAGGCTTTCCCGGTATAGAACTGGGCGCGGGGCAAAGCCGCACCCAAACGACAGCATGGCATTTTTCTAAGGCATAAATCATGGCACAAGAGTATTCGGCACAAACAAATCGCTGGGGGATTGCCGCGTTTTTCGCGGTAAACGGCTTTATCATGGGGGCTTGGGCACCGCAGATACCGCTGCTGCTGACGCGGCATAACATCAGCGAAAGCGTGCTGGGCCTGCTGATCCTGTGTCTTGGGCTGGGGGCTGTTGGGGCGATGCTGTACGCAGGGCGGCTGATTGCGGCCTATGGATCGGCGCGGGTGGAAAAGGGCTTTGCTTTGGCCGCAACGCCCATGTTGGCGGCAGTGGTCTTTGCGCAAAACTTGTGGCTGCTGGCCCCTTTGATGGCGCTGATGGGGGCGGTGATTGGCTGTATGGATGTGGCCATGAACGCCAATGCCGTGGTGGTTGAACGCCGCCTTGGCCGCGCAATTATGTCATCCAGCCACGGGTTTTGGAGCCTTGGCGGATTTGTTGGCGGCGCGGGCGGGGCGTGGATGATCGCCCATATCGGGGCCGAGCGGCAAGCGCTGATCGTGGCGGGGGTGTCTTTGCTTTTGATTTTGGGCGCGATGCGGTTTGTGATGCAAGACGCGCCGCAGCCCAGCCAAGGCTTAGGTGCGCCGCACCCTAAAACGCGGCTGATCACGCGCGATATGGGGCTGTGGATATTGGGCGCAATGGCGCTGTTTTCGATGGTGCCCGAAGGCGCGGTGCTGGATTGGGCAGCGATTTACCTGTCCAAAGAATTGGGCGCAGGGGTGTTCGCCTCGGGCCTTGGCTTTGCTTTTTTCGCGGGCACCATGGCGGTGATGCGCTTTGCGGGGGATACTGTGCGCAACCGCTATGGCGCGGTCAAAACACTGCGCGTGTCGGCAGCATTGGGCGCGCTGGGGCTGGCGATGGGCGGGCTGTCACCCACGGCCCCGTTGGCGATTTTGGGCTTTGCCGTGGCGGGCCTTGGCGTGGCGAATATGGTGCCGATTTTGTTTTCGGCTGCGGGAAATAGGCCAGGGCTGCCCGCTGGCGTTGGTATCTCGACTGTCACCATGGTGGGCTATACGGGGATTTTGGTGGCCCCTGCCAGCATTGGCTTTGTCGCGGAACATATCGGCTATCGCGCGACCTATCTGACGCTGGCGATTGTGCTGGGCGTTGTGGGCATTATGGCCGCGCGCGTGGCCGCAGCAGATGATGTGCAGCGGGGCTAACCCCGCTGCAACAGCGCTTTATGCGCCCAAGAAATCAACCTTGCCAATTTCAACGCCATTGCTGCGCAGAATGTTGTAGGCCGTGGTCATATGGAAAAAGAAATTCGGGATCGCATAGCCGCTGTAATATTGCAGGGCGGGAAAGGTCAGCTCGCGCGGGCCAGCCTTGATGGTAATGGTGCGCGCGTCAGCATCTTCAAAGGCGGTTTCGGGTATGGTTTTCAGAAAATCGATGGTTTTTTGAACGCGCGCGCGCAGTTCCTCGAGCGTGGTTTCGGTGTCTT
>CAMAWZ010000072.1 GCA_945861995.1 Pseudorhodobacter antarcticus | reverse complement strand
CTGTGGTCGGATGCAGATTGGATGCAAACGCGCACGGCAAAGCAGAATATCGCGGCCCCGATGTCGGTTTATGAGGTGCATTTGCCGTCATGGCGGCGCGCCGAGGGCGGGCGGATGCTGTCTTATCTGGAACTGGCCGAGCAACTTATCGACTATGCCGTATGGATGGGTTTTACCCATGTCGAGTTTTTGCCAATTTCTGAATACCCGTTTGATGGATCATGGGGCTATCAGCCCATTGGCCTTTTCGCCCCCACAATCCGCCACGGGCTGCCGTGCGAGCTGCGCACCCTGATCGATACAGCGCATAATCGCGGAATTGGGGTGTTGATTGACTGGGTTCCAGGCCATTTTCCATCCGATACGCATGGATTGGCCCAATTTGACGGAACTGCACTTTTCGAACATTCCGACCCAAAGGAAGGCTTCCATCAGGATTGGAACACGCTGATTTACAACTATGGCCGTGTCGAAGTGGCCAATTTCCTTGTCTCGAATGCCCGTTATTGGCTGGAAGAATACCATATTGACGGGCTGCGCGTGGATGCAGTTGCTTCGATGCTGTATCGTGATTATTCGCGGCAAGACGGCCAGTGGGTTCCCAACAGGAACGGCGGGCGCGAAAATTATGAGGCGATTGCCCTTTTGCGCGCCATGAATACAGATGCCTACGGCGCGATGGACGGGATCATGACGGTGGCCGAAGAAAGCACCGCCTTTGACGGCGTCTCGCGCCCTGTGCATTTGGGCGGGCTTGGCTTTGGGTTCAAATGGAACATGGGCTGGATGAACGACACACTGCTCTACATGGCGGAAGATCCGATCAACCGCAAATACCACCACGACAAAATGACCTTCGGGCTGCATTATGCCTTTTCGGAAAACTATGTGCTGCCCATTAGTCATGACGAGGTGGTGCATGGCAAAGGGTCGATGCTGCAAAAGATGGGCGGCGATGAGGCCCACCGCTTTGCAAACCTGCGCGCCTATTACGGGTTTATGTGGGGCCATCCCGGCAAGAAGCTATTGTTTATGGGCTGCGAATTTGCCCAAAGCCGAGAATGGAACCACACTCAAAGCCTTGATTGGCACGAGGCGGATACCCCCGCCCATCGCGGCGTTCAACTGCTGGTGCGCGATCTGAACCATCTGTATCGCAATGAACCTGCCTTGCACGAGATGGATTGCAAGCCCGAAGGGTTTGCATGGATCGAGGGCGGCGATGCAGAACATTCAGTGTTTGTATGGGAGCGCCGCGCAGGCGATGCCCCCCGCATAGTGGTTATCTGCAACATGACGCCTGTGCCGCGCCGCTATCGCGTTGGCCTGCCATCGGGCGGCACATGGGCCGAAGTGCTGAACACCAATGCGGCAATTTATGGCGGCGGGAATACGGGCAACATGGGCGGGGTAGTGGCCGAACCGCTCGCCCATAGGGGGCGCGATTTTTCGGCGGAAATCACCCTGCCGCCTCTGTCCACGTTATTTTTCAAAGAACAAAAGTAATTACATCACCGACGCTAAATGAACGATGCTATATCATCGACTGGGAGGACGATATGAAAGCCGGACCAAACACTCGCCTATCGTCGCGCGCCATGGCCTTTGTGCTGGCGGGCGGGCGCGGTAGCCGCCTGAAGGAGCTGACGGATAACCGCGCAAAACCTGCGGTGTACTTCGGCGGTAATACGCGGATCATCGACTTTGCCCTATCGAACGCCCTGAATTCTGGCATTCGCAAAATGGCGATTGCCACCCAGTACAAAGCGCACAGCCTGATCCGCCATATGCAGCGTGGCTGGGGGTTTTTTCGTGCGGAGCGCAACGAGTATTTGGACATTCTGCCAGCCAGTCAACGTGTGGATGAAAACAAATGGTATTTGGGCACGGCAGACGCTGTGGCGCAGAATATCGACATCGTCGACAGCTATGATGTGGAATATATCGTCGTGCTGGCGGGCGATCACATCTACAAAATGGACTATGAGGTGATGCTGCAACAGCACGTCAATTCGGGCGCAGATGTGACCATTGGCTGCCTGACAGTGCCGCGCATGGAGGCGATCGCCTTTGGGGTGATGCACGTGGATCAAGATATGCGCATCACCCAGTTTTTGGAAAAGCCCAAAGACCCGCCCAGCATTCCAGGCGATCCTGCTCACGCGCTGGCCTCGATGGGGATTTATGTTTTTAATTGGACGTTCCTGCGCGATTTGCTGATCCGCGATATGAACGACGATAATTCAAGCCATGATTTTGGCAGTGATCTGATCCCTGAAATTGTGAAAAACGGCAAGGCTGTGGCGCACCGCTTTGCTGACAGCTGCGTGACCTCGGGTCTGGAACAAGAACCCTATTGGCGCGATGTGGGCACGATTGATGCCTTTTGGCAGGCCAATATCGACCTGACGGATTTCATTCCAAAACTGGACATCTACGATCAAAGTTGGCCGATTTGGACATATGCCGAAATTCTGCCCCCCGCCAAGTTTATCCATGACGAAGACACGCGGCGTGGTATGGCCGTGTCATCCCTTGTATCGGGTGATTGTATAGTTTCGGGCAGTGAAGTGCGCAATTCGCTGCTGTTTACGGGGGTTCGCACGCATAGCTTTTCGTCACTTGACCATGTCGTCGCCTTGCCGCAGGTGATCGTTAACCGCAAGGCAGACCTGACGCGCTGTGTGATTGACAGGGGCGTGAATATTCCCGAAGGGTTGGTTGTGGGCCAAGACCCTGTGGAAGATGCCAAGTGGTTTCGGCGCAGCGAAGGGGGCATTGTTCTGATCACGCAGAACATGCTGGATGCGCGGGCCAAGGCACTTTAGGGGGGCGGCATGGGCGGCAAAATTTTATCCGTTGCGTCCGAATGCGTGCCGCTGATCAAAACGGGCGGGCTGGCGGATGTGGTGGGCGCGCTGCCTGGCGCTCTGGCCCCGCTGGGCTGGCAGATGCGCACGCTGCTACCAGCGTACCGCCCGCTGTTGCCGCATTTGGCGCAAATGACCGAAGTGTTGCGCGAGGCGGGTTTGTTTGGCGGGACTGCGCGGGTCATGGCAGGGCAGATCGCGGGATTAGACCTTTTGCTGCTGGATGCGCCGCATTTGTATGATCGCGATGGCGGGCCGTATTCGGACGCGCAGGGCGATTTTGCCGATAACCCGCAGCGCTTTGCCGCGCTGTCATGGGTTGGCGCGCGTATTGCCCGCGAAGGGGTGGCGGGCTGGAAACCTGATGTGCTGCACGGGCATGATTGGCAGGCAGGATTTGCCCCCGCCTATCTGCGCTATCACGGAACGGGCGGTGCGGCATCGGTCATTACTGTTCACAACATTGCCTTTCAGGGCTGGGCAGATGCGGCGCTGATCGATGTGCTGCGCCTGCCCAAATCGGCCTTTACCGCCGACGCGTTGGAGTATTACGGCGGGCTTGCCTCGCTAAAAGCGGCGCTCGTTACGGCTGACGCCATTACAACTGTCTCGCCCAACTATGCGGCAGAAATCATGCGCCCCGAATTTGGCATGGGGCTGGAAGGTGTGATTGCGGCGCGGGCGGGGGATGTATTGGGCATTCTAAACGGGGTCGACCCTGCGGTTTGGTCGCCTGAATTAGAGCCTATTCCCTATAGCGCTGCGACACTTAGCGAAAAGGCTAAGAATAAATCAGCGCTGCTGAAGGATTTGAAACTTAGGATAAAAGGCCCGCTTGCAATTATTGTCTCGCGCCTGACTGCGCAAAAGGGCATTGATCTGGCGCTGGCCGCTATGCCTGAATTTTTGAATGCGGGCGGAGGCCTTGCGGTACTTGGCGCGGGAGATGCTGCGTTTGAAACGGCGCTGCGCGCGCTGGCGGCGCAATACCCCGCGCAGGTGTCGGTAAAGATTGGCTATGATGAGGTGTATGCGCACCGCCTATTTTCCGCTGGCGATATGGTGCTGGTTCCGTCGCGGTTTGAACCCTGCGGTCTGACGCAAATGTATGGGCTGGCTTATGGCACGCTGCCTGTGGTGTCGGCGGTTGGGGGGCTTGCGGATACTGTCATTCATGCATCGCCCGCGGCCTTGTCGGCTGGCGCTGCGACGGGTGTGGTGTTTCACCCCGTGGATGCGATGGGTTTTGCGGGGGCGCTGCGCCAAGCCTTGCGATTGTACCAAGATGCACCGACATGGGTCAAAATGCAGCGGCACGCGATGGCATCCGATTTGGGATGGGGTCGCGCGGCCGCTGAATATGCCGCGCTGTATCAAAGGCTGATCAAGTGATGTCTGCCCCAGCCCTTGGCCCAATTAGCGAAGGATTGCCCTATCCCATGGGGCCAAGCCTGCGCGTGGATGGGATCAATTTTGCGGTGTTTTCCGCCCATGCCACGAACGTGTTTCTGTGCCTGTTCGATCCAACTGGGCGCGTTGAGACCCGCATCCCCTTTGCTGCGCGCACGGGGGATATTTGGCATATGCACGTGGCGGGGTTGGCGGCGGGGCAGCTTTATGGGCTGCGCGCCGATGGGCCGCATCAGCCCGAAAACGGCCATCGCTTTAACGTCAACAAACTTCTGATTGACCCTTATACGCGGGGCCTTGCGGGGCGATTGCGTTGGTCGGATGCACTGTATGGCTACCGCGCGGGGGCGGCCAAGGCTGATCTTGGCTTTGATACCCGCGATAGTGCCTTTGCCATGCCCAAATCGGTGGTTTTGGACACAAGTTTTGATTGGCAAGGCGTAACCCCGCCGCGCCGCGCCATGTCAGACACTGTGATCTATGAGGCACATGTTAAATCATTGACTTATCTGCACCCCGAAATCCCGCCCAGCCAGCGCGGCACCTATGCAGGGCTGGCCCACCCCGCCACCATTACGCATTTGCAGCGCCTTGGTATCACGGCGATTGAACTGATGCCGATCCAAGCCTTTATTGATGACCGCTTTCTGGTGGACAAAGGGCTGACAAACCATTGGGGCTATAACAGCATCGGGTTTTTCGCGCCCGAAGCGCGATACGCTGTCACAAACCGCCCCTTGGCCGAGGTGCAGGCCATGGTGCGCGAGATGCACCGCGCGGGCATCGAGGTGATTTTGGATGTGGTCTATAACCACAGCGCCGAAAGCGATCAGATGGGGCCAACGCTGGCCTTTCGCGGGCTGGACAATGCCAGCTATTACCGCCTTGCAGGGGGCGGGCGGAACTATGCCAATGATACGGGCACGGGAAATGCCTTTGATCTGACCCATCCAGCTGTGCTGCGTATGGTTATGGATTCGCTGCGGTTTTGGGTGCAGCAGGTGCATATCGACGGGTTCCGCTTTGATCTGGCATCGGTTTTGGGCCGCGAGGCGCATGGCTTTGATCCGCGCGGTGGGTTTTTTGATGCGCTGGCCCAAGACCCTGTTTTGGCAGGTGTAAAACCGATTGCAGAGCCTTGGGATATTGGGCCAGGCGGGTATCAATTGGGGGCATATCCCGCACCCTTTGCCGAATGGAACGACCGCGCCCGCGACACATTGCGCCGCTATTGGCGCGGTGATGCGGGCATGGTGCCTGACCTGACGCGCCGTCTGCTTGGCAGTGCCGATAAATTTCACCATTCCGCCCGTGCGCCGCAAGCCAGCGTAAACTTTGTTACCTCGCACGATGGGTTTACATTGGCCGATCTGGTGTCTTTTTCCGTCAAGCACAACCTTGCCAATGGCGAAGGCGGACGCGATGGCCATGATGACAATCATTCCGACAATATGGGACATGAGGGGCCAAGTGATGCGCTGGCCCCCGCCCGCGATCTGCGCAAGCGCAACCTTTTGGCCACGATGATGCTGGCCCAAGGCGTGCCGATGTTGCTGGCGGGCGATGAAATGGGCCATTCCCAAGGCGGCAATAACAATGCCTATACGCAAGATAATGAAACAACGTGGCTAGACTGGCGCGCCGATGATCTGGCGGATTTTTTCGCGCGCCTGACGGCCCTGCGCCGCGAGCATCCCGTATTGCGTCAAAAAATGTTCTTGCACGGACGCACCCGCATAGACGGGTTAAAAGATGTCATTTGGCAATTGCCAAACGGTCATGCTCCGCAACCTGCCGACTGGCACAGTGCCGATCTGCGCTGCATTGGTTTGGAATTGCGCATGGCCGCAGAAGGCGCAGACGCGCCAGATGCCCTGTTTATTGTGCTAAATGCTGGCGGCGATGTTCCCCTCACCTTGCCCAGCACCGCGCCCGCATGGGCGTTGATCCTAGATACGACGCGCCCCGAACTTTCCTACCAGCCGATCAATGGCGCGCTGATCGCGCCTGCGGCTTCGGTCCTTGTCTTTCAACCCTTGTCGATTGAGGCCACGCCATGACCGCCATTCAAACCACCGCCTTTGCCGATCAGAAACCTGGCACATCTGGCCTACGCAAGAAAACGCGGGTTTTTATGGGGCCGCATTATTTGGAAAACTTTGTGCAGGCCACGTTTGATGTGGTGGGTTGCACAGGCAAGACATTTGTTCTGGGCGGGGATGGGCGGTTTTATAACGACCGCGCGGTGCAGATCATTTTGGCGATTTCGGCGGCGAATGGGGCGGCGCGCGTGATCGTGGGGCAGGGGGGGATTTTGTCGACCCCTGCCGCCAGCCATCTGATTAGGCTGAACAAAACCGATGGCGGGCTGATCCTGTCGGCCAGCCATAACCCGGGCGGGATTGAAGAGGATTTCGGGATTAAGTTCAATATGCCCAACGGTGGGCCTGCGCCCGAATCTGTAACGGATGCGATTTATCAGCGCACGCTTGTCCTGAGTGAATATCATAAACTCACCGCGCCTGATGTTGATCTGACGCGCCTCGGCCGCAGCCATGTGGGTGCGATGCTGGTCGATGTAATCGACCCTGTCAGTGATTATGCCGCCCTTATGGAAAGCCTGTTCGATTTCGGCGCGATCCGCGCGATGTTCGCGCGCGGCTTTCGGATGCGGATGGACAGTATGTGCGCGGTAACTGGCCCCTATGCCTTAGAGATTTTGGAAAACCGCCTTGGCGCGGCCAAAGGCACCGTGACCCACGCCGCGCCTTTGCCCGATTTTGGCGGTATGCACCCCGATCCTAACCCGACTTGGGCGCATGAGTTGATGGCCGAAATGATGGGCCCAGATGCGCCCGATTTTGGCGCAGCATCTGATGGCGACGGCGACCGCAATATGGTGGTGGGGCGCGGAATTTACGTCTCGCCCTCGGACAGTTTGGCAGTGCTGGCGGCCAATGCGCATTTGGCGGTGGGGTATAAGGCGGGGCTAAGGGGCATTGCGCGCTCGATGCCGACATCGGCGGCAGTTGACCGCGTGGGCGCGGCCATGGGCCTGACCACCTATGAAACCCCCACAGGGTGGAAGTTTTTCGGCAATCTGCTGGACGCGGGGTTTGCTACGATCTGCGGCGAGGAAAGCTTTGGCACCGGCAGCGATCATGTGCGCGAAAAAGACGGGCTTTGGGCGATTTTGCTGTGGCTGAATATCTTGGCCGTGCGCGGCGGGTCGGTTGCCGAAATTTTGGCACAGCACTGGGCGAAATATGGGCGCAATTACTATTCGCGCCATGATTATGAGGGCATTGCAACTGCAAGCGCAGATGCCATGATGGCAGATTTGCGCGCCAAACTGCCTAGCTTGGCAGGGCAAACGGTGCAAGGCATGACCATAACCGCAGCGGATGATTTTTCCTATACCGACCGCGTTGATGGCAGCATATCAGCGCGGCAAGGCGTGCGCGTGGTGTTCGACGGCGGCGCGCGCATTGTGCTGCGCCTATCGGGCACAGGCACATCTGGGGCCACGTTGCGCCTGTATTTAGAACGCTATCAGGCGGGGCCAGATGGGCTGGATATTCCCGTTCAGGTCGCACTGGCGCCCGTAATTGCTGCCGCCGAGGCGATTGCGCAGATCACCGCACAGACGGGCCGCGCTGCGCCTGATGTTATTTCCTAAGGGCTGCCGCATGGCGCGATGACCAAGGGTTTGAGCGCGCCCACTCGCACGGTAGGCGACTGACAGATTTTACAAATCATTCGCACAGCTGTCGCTGATCCGTCACATCCGCTGGTTAGCCAGTGACGCACCAACCCCTAAACAGGAAGTCGCCATGAAAAATATTCTTGCCTCTGGCATTATTGCTATGAGTGTTTTTGCAGCCACCAGCGCTGTTGCTCAGGACACGATCCGCTTTGCCTTCACCGACATTGATGGCCTAGAAGCCGTTCAGCGCGAAATGGGCCCCTTCAAAGACGCTTTCGAAGCCGCTTCGGGCCTGAAAGTAGAATTCTTCCCAGTGTCGGGCCGCACCGTGGCTGTCGAAGCTATGGCCGCTGATCAAGTTGATTTCGTGATGACGGGCCCTGCGGAATACGTTGTGTTCAACGCACGTCTGCAAGCGACACCTGTCGTGACATGGGAGCGCCCTGATTACTACTCGACCCTTGTTGTGCTGGACGCCAGCCCAGTGCAGACACCCGCCGACCTGAAAGGCGCTAAGATTTCTTTTGGTGAAATCGGTTCGACCTCGCAGCACCTTGGCCCAGTGACCCTGATGTCCGAAGCAGGTCTGGTCTATAGCACCGATTACGAACCCGTTTTCCTGAACCGTAACGTGGCCGTCGAAGCTTTGATTGCGGGCGAGATTGGCGCGATTGGTTTGAACCGTACGCATATCGAAAGCATCACAGAAAAGTTCCCCGATCAAAAGTTCCGTCAGATTGCAAAGGGTGTGACTTTGCCAGCGGACGTGCTGCTGGCCTCGTCCACAGTTAAACCAGAAGTGGTAGAAATCGTTCGCAAAACATTCGCTGAAAATGGCGATGCGCTGCTGGCTGCTGTGACCGCATCGGAAGAGAATGCCAAGTATCTTGGCGGCAGCTTTGGCGCGACTGTGACCGATGCCGACTATGACATCGTGCGCAAAATGTACGAAAACATCGGTATCACCGAGTTTACTGCTTTCGTTGAGTGATCACTTTATGAACGCGCATATTGCGCCAAAAACCTCTCAGGCTGGCTCCACTTATGTGGGGCCAGTTTTGGTTGTTGAGGGTTTGGTTAAAGATTTTGATGGCCGTGTGGTCTTGAATGGGCTGGATTTTTCGATTGCGCCTGGTCAGTCTACCGCGCTGATTGGGGCCAATGGGTCTGGCAAATCGACCCTGCTGAAATGTTTGATCCGCCTTATCGAACCTACCGCTGGCCAGATTAACATGCTGGGCCGCGATGTTTGTGCGCTAAAAACGCGCGATTTGCGGGCGTTTCGCGCTCAAGTGGGCATCGTCTGGCAGCGCCACAATCTGGTGCCACGCCTATCGGTTTTATCGAATGTCATCCACGGTGTGCAGGCCCGTATGTCTGGCCCGCGCGCGTGGTTTCAGGCCCTTGCCCCTGCCGCAGTGCGCGCCGAAGCGATGACATGTTTGAGCCGCGTTGGCCTTGCCGACCGCGCAAGCGCACGTGTTGACAGCCTTTCGGGCGGGCAGCAGCAACGCGT
>CAMAWZ010000071.1 GCA_945861995.1 Pseudorhodobacter antarcticus | reverse complement strand
CACCACGCCCGTGGTGGCATCGCGTAGAATAAAGGCATAGATCAGTTCATGTTTGCCGCCAAAACTGGCACGCGTTTTCTGTGTGAGTGCGTGAAAGCGCACGACTTGCACATCAATTACCACCGGGCGCCCCGCACGATGAGAACCCGCGCGATAAAAACCAGCGCCCACGTTGATCCCATCGCGCATCAGCTTTTCGACTTGGGCATAGCGGTTGCCCAGTGCCTCGCCATGCCAAACAATATCGGCGGCGGGTTTAAAAGAATTATCTTCCGACACAACCAAATTGCGGGGCACGAGCACATTTACGGCCGTCACATTATAGCCGCTGGCCTCTTGGGTCATCAGCGATGGCGCGCCAAGCCCGCCCCGCGACGGCGGATCGGACATCATACAGCCCGAAAGGCCAAAAGCGGCCAAAGCGATTGCGGCAAAGTGAAAGCTGCGCATTCCGCACCTCATCTGTTCAAGATCATGGTCATGGGATAGCGCGCGACTATGGCCCGCATGGGCCAGAACTGCCGCGAAAATGGGACAATTTTGCGAAAATTGTGGCACATCGCCGCGCGTTTTTGCGCTGTGCGCGGGGTTGTTAGCGCTAACAAGTGATGTTAGATTGGCGTGACACAAAGGATTCCCCCATGAGCCAGCTTCATTCAGCCATTGACCGCGTGACTGATCGTATCCGCGCCCGCAGCGAAACCGCGCGGGCGGCTTATCTTGCGCGCTTGCGCGGGGCTGCGGGCAACGGGCCTGTGCGCGCGCATCTGTCTTGCGGAAATCAGGCCCATGCCTATGCCGCGATGGAGGGACAGAAAGACGCGCTCGCCGCCGGGCGTGTGGCCAATTTGGGCATCATCACCGCCTATAATGATATGCTGTCGGCGCATCGCCCGTTTGAGAGCTATCCTGATTTAATCCGCCGCGCGGCGGCGGCGGCAGGCGTGACGGTGCAGGTCGCAGGCGGCGTGCCTGCCATGTGCGATGGGGTCACGCAAGGCCAACCAGGGATGGAACTGTCGTTGTTTTCGCGCGATGTGATTGCACTGGCGGCGGGCGTGGGCCTGTCGCACAACTGCTTTGATGCGGCGCTTTACCTTGGCGTTTGCGATAAAATTGTCCCTGGCCTGATAATTGCCGCCGCCACCTTTGGCCATATCCCAGCGGTTTTCGTACCCGCTGGCCCCATGACATCGGGCCTGCCCAATGACGAGAAATCGCGCGTGCGCAATGCCTATGCCAATGGCGAGGTCGGGCGCGATGCGTTGATGGCGGCTGAAATGGCAAGCTATCACGGGGCGGGCACCTGTACCTTTTATGGTACGGCCAATACAAACCAAATGCTGATGGAGTTTATGGGCCTGCACCTGCCAGGCGCGTCTTTTGTCAACCCAAACACCCCCCTACGCGACGCGCTGACCACGGCGGCGGTGGAAAAGGCGGCCCAAATCACCGCGCTGGGCAATGATTTCCGCCCTGCGGGCGAAATTTTGGACGAGCGCGCCTATGTCAACGGCCTTGTCGGGCTGATGGCCACGGGCGGATCAACCAATCTTGTGCTGCATTTGCCCGCTATGGCCCGCGCATCAGGCGTTTTACTGGATTTGCAGGATTTTGATGATATCAGCGCCGCTGTGCCCTTGATGGCTAAGGTCTATCCAAACGGGATCGCTGATGTGAACCATTTCCATGCAGCGGGGGGCCTTCCCTATATGATCGGCCAGTTGTTGGACGCGGGCCTGCTGCATCCTGATGCCAAAACCATCGCTGGCGATGGTCTGGGCGCTTATCGCAGCGAGCCGAAACTTTTGGACGGGCGTCTGACTTGGGTGGCTGGCCCCGCGCAAAGCCTGAACGACAAAATCCTGCGCCCTGCCTCTGATCCGTTCCAACCCACGGGCGGGCTGCGGCAGTTGGTCGGCAATCTGGGGCGCGGCGTGATCAAAGTGTCCGCCGTCGCGCCAGAGCGTCACATTATTCAGGCCTCTGCCCGCATTTTCCATAGCCAAGAGGCGGTGAAAGCTGCCTTTAAGGCAGGCGAATTTACTTCGGATGTTGTGATCGTCTTGCGGTTCCAAGGCCCGCAGGCCAATGGCATGCCGGAATTGCACTCGCTGACCCCTGTTTTGACAATTCTGCAAGATCGCGGGCATAAGGTGGCCTTTGTGACCGACGGGCGCATGTCGGGGGCATCGGGCAAAGTGCCATCTGCAATCCATGTCTCGCCCGAAGCGGCGCTGGGCGGCCCCCTCGCAAAGCTACGCGATGGCGATATCGTGCGGCTGGATGCGGTGGCGGGAACACTGTCCACACTTGCCGCAGATTTTTTGGGGCGCGAAGCAGTTATTGCTGACCTGTCGGCAAATGCGCACGGCATCGGGCGCGAGTTGTTCGAAGTGTTTCGCCGCAATGTCGGCACGTCCGAGACGGGGGCTGGCGTGGTGGTTTAACATTTAGCGCTCCGCGCGGGAGGTATTTTTGCCAAAATGAAAGCGACTTTCGCTTTGGCTTAAATACCTAAAACCAATACTTTCAAACCACCCCAAAGCGGGGACTAGGAGGCCAACATGACCCCAGCCGACCAATCCAAAGCCGCCCGCGCGATCTGCCAGATGGCCCCTGTGGTGCCTGTTTTGGTTATCGACGATTTGGCCCATGCAGCGCCCTTGGCGCGCGCGCTGGTGGCAGGCGGCTTGCCCGCGCTGGAAGTCACGCTGCGCACGTCCTGCGCGCTGGATGCCATTCGCGCTATGGCGGAAATTGAAGGCGGCGTTGTGGGGGCGGGTACGCTGCTGACGCCTGCCGATGTTAAGGCGGCCAAAGCGGCGGGGGCGAAATTTGGGGTATCTCCTGGCGCGACCGACCGCTTGATTGCCGCCTGCGAAGATGAAGGGCTTGCACTGCTGCCTGGCGGGGCTACAGCGTCCGAGATTATGGCCCTGCTGGAGCGCGGCTATAGTGTGCAAAAGTTCTTTCCCGCCGAGCAGGCGGGCGGGGCGGCCTATCTGAAATCCATCGGCTCGCCCATTCCGCAGGTGTCGTTCTGCCCAACGGGTGGGATCAGCCTGAAAATCGCGCCTGATTATTTAAGCCTCAAGAATATCCTCTGCGTCGGCGGGTCTTGGGTTGCACCCAAAGATGCAATGGCGCGCGGCGATTGGGCGGGCGTGGAAACCCTTGCGCGCGAGGCGGCAGCCCTACCGCGCGCGGCCAAATAAGCACGCCTGAATTTTCCACCTGTCTGTTGTTTAACGGGCTATCGTTAGACGCGGCACCGCCCGCCTGCTCGGCGGGAAAGAGCTTTTGCACGCTATAGCCGCGCTGGAAGCAGCGGCAGAGTTGGCCGCGCTTATCCCAAGCTAGCCTGCGGATTTAAAGCCTGAATTGGACACAAGACGCAGGTCCACTGCGGGTGCTGTTGCAGCCGCATTCCCCTGCGCCAGCGGCGCAACAAGAAGATCGGACGCCCCCGCATCACTGGGCTGATAGTCTAAAGGAGCGGCCTGCAAAATCAATCGCAGTGCATTTGCGTCATGGGCGCCGCAGGCGGCCTGCAATTGTTCCAAAATCGCCATCAGCCCCCCCATGTCTAGCGCGCTTTCGGACGCCGTCATGATACGAGGATGATCCGTTCCTGCAGAGTTATTGCCAATGAGCAATTCCTCATACAGCTTTTCGCCTTTGCGTAGCCCAATGATTTGGATCGGCATATCACCGCGCGCGGGGTCAGTGTCCTTTTCGCTGTCAATCACATAGGGGCTATGGCCGCTTAGGCGCACCATCGATAGGGCTAAGTCCAAAATCTTCACAGGTTCGCCCATATCCAGCACAAACACATCGCCGCCCTTGGCCATAGCGCCCGCTTGGATCACCAATTGGGCGGCTTCGGGGATAGTCATGAAAAAACGATTGATGTCGCGGTGTGTCACAGTCACGGGGCCGCCCGCCGCAATTTGCGCGCGAAACCGTGGAATGACCGAGCCAGACGATCCCAGCACGTTGCCAAAGCGCACCATGGAAAACACTGTTGGGCCAGATTGGGCCGCAAAAGCCTGACAAACAAGTTCTGCAAGGCGTTTAGAGGCCCCCATTACATTGGTCGGACGCACTGCTTTGTCGGGATATCAAAAGCCCCGCCATGATCATGCACAGGTCAAGCATGAATTGGAGAACAACTTTTTGCCAGCGCGGCATAGCAGACAAACAGGCGGTGCGCTGCACAGCGGCACATCCCTTTGGTGGCCTATCAAAATATGTAATAATCTGTAAATCTATGTAAGATTATGTAATGGTTTTTGAATTTAACGCGCAAATCAATGCAAGCTGTGTTCGGGCTGAAAAAATCAGGTGCTGTCGATCCGCCCAGCGCGCCCGCCGCGCCGCATCGGACTGCTGGCTTGGGTCAGGGCAAGTGTCAAAAGTTGGGTCATTGGGTGATCTCCCTGCCCTGCGGCGTGATATTCCAGCAATTGCTGCGTGGCCGCCACAGTATCTGCCCCCAAGGGCAAAGACAGTGCCCAATCAATCAGGATTGATCGGCATTCGTCCATCGTGATGCCATCCATTGCAAAGGATTCGCGGATAAGCCCCTTAGGGTCGGCAGCAATCACATTGGCAGGGCGCGTATCGGTCATGTTAGTTTGCTTTCCCGTCCATAAGTGCTGCGCCCAAAAACGCAAAAATGATTTTGGCGCATCGCGCGGCCGTATCGCCCAGACCCGCAGATATGTCCGCCTCGGCCAACCCTGCCACAGTCGCCACAAACGCACGTCCCGCCGTGCCAACCTGGGCGGGGCCCAAGCCATCACCCAGCAGGCGCAATCCGCAGTGCAAGCGCGCCATCAATCTGTAATCATCAAGCAACACTTGCGCGTCTATTTGCGGCATATGGCCTGCCAAAACCCCCGCTTTAATCTGATCAGATACGGCGCGGGTGGGGCTGGCGGCCAGCAGTGCAAGCGTTTGCGCGCACAGTTCGATATCCATCATGCGGCCCGCGCCTGCCTTAGCCTCCCAATCGCAAGGCCTACCCGTTTGCGCCACGGCAAGACGCGCGCGCATATCCGCAACATCCGGCCGAAGTGCCGCTCCAGCGCCCTTTTCAGCGATAATGGCGCGGCGCAAATCTTCGATATCTTGGCTAAGCCCTGCATCCCCCACCATCACACGGGCGCGCGTCAGGGCAAGATGCTCCCACGTCCATGCCTCGTCGCGTTGATAACTTGCAAAGGCGGCAAGCGAGGTCGCCACTGGCCCTTTACGGCCCGAAGGCCGCAGGCGCACGTCCACCTCATATAGCCGCCCCTTGGATGTTTGCGCCGACAAGGCCGTGACAAAGCTTTGGGTCAGGCGGGCGAAATACTGACGGGTCGGTAGGGGACGAAGGCCGTCCGAGTTCTCAAAACCCTGCGCATCATAGATCAAGATAATGTCTAGATCTGACGCCGCGTTCAGCCGCCCTGCCCCTAGGCTGCCCATGCCCAAAACTGCCGCGCCGCGGCCTGGGGCGGGCCCGTGGCGGCGCGCGAAATCTTGCGCCACAACAGGCCATAATGCAGCGATCACTGCCCTTGCAAGGGCTGCATATTGCGCGCCCGCATCATCGGCAGAAATTAACCCGCGCAAAAGATGCACGCCAATACGGAAATGCCATTCCTTTTGCCAAATGCGCGCGCCATCAAGCCGCGCTTCGTAATCGGGGGCTGCGGCCAACAGGCTGGCCAGTTCGTCCGTCAGCGCCCCGTCCGTGGGCCAAGGCGCCCAGAACGCCCCGCCAATTACCCCGTCTAGCACAGCTGAATGGCGCGACAAATACAGTGCCAAACTGGGGGCGGTTGCCGCGATATCAATGATCAAATCTACCAATGCGGGGTTGGCATCGAACAGGCTGAAAATTTGCACACCCGCAGGAAGACCCGCCAAGAATCCATCCAGCGCGACCAGCGCCTCGGCGGGGTGATCGGCGCGGGCAAGGCGCGCTTCCAGCTTTGGCAAAAGGCGCTGAAAAATGCTTTGAGCGCGCGGGGATCGCAGCGCGGGATAGGACTGCCAGCCTGCGATAATGGCGCGGGATTCGGGCGGCAGGTTGGGCAGGGGCGCGGCGGCGGCAGGGGCTGCTTGCCCTGACGCGGCAGGGTTGAAAAATTCATCCGTCAATCGGTCAGTCTCGGCCAGACGCGCGAGCAAATCGCGGCGAAAGTCAGCCTCGCCTTGCCCGTTAAACGCCGCCAGCCGCGCGATGGCATCGGGCGAGTTGGGCACATCATGCGTCTGCTCGTCGTGCACCATCTGGATGCGATGCTCGATATCGCGGTGGGCAAGGTATAGACGCGACAGGGCCGCCGCATCGGCGTCGCTTGTCCAGCCTTTGGCCGCCAGCGCCATCAGCGCGCCCATGGTGGTCGGGTCGCGCAAACTGGCATCGCGCCCGCCTGCAATCAATTGGCGCGTTTGGGCGTAAAACTCGATCTCGCGGATCCCCCCCGCGCCCAGTTTCATGTTATGCCCTTCCAGCCGCAAAGGCCCGTTCAAACCGCGATGGCTGCGGATGCGCAGGCGCATATCATGGGCGTCTTGTATGGCCGAAAAATCCAAATGTTTGCGCCACACAAACGGCGTCAGCCCCGCCAAAAACCTCAGGCCCGCCGCGACATCACCCGCGCAAGGGCGCGCTTTGATATAGGCCGCACGTTCCCATGTGCGCCCCTCGGCCTCATAATAAGCCATCGCTGCCGCCATCGACAGGCAAACGGGGGTGACGGCTGCATCGGGGCGCAAGCGCAAATCGACGCGAAAGACATAGCCATCTTCGGTGATATCTTGCAACAGCGCAGTCATGCGCCGCACTACCCGCACAAAGGCCGCGCGCGCTTCGGCGGCGTCTGATCCGTATCGGTCTTGATCGAACAGGCAGATTAGATCGATGTCGGACGAATAGTTCAACTCGTGCGCGCCCATTTTGCCCATGGCCAGCACCACAAGCCCCGCGCCTCTCGCGGCATCCTCTGGGGCGGCAAGGGGCAGTTTTGCGCGCCGAATTTCATCGCCCACCAAAAGCGTGACGCAGCGTTGCACGGCGCAGTCTGCAAAAACTGTCAGCGCGCGCGTCACGCGAATGGTATCCCAAACCCCGCCCAAATCGGCCAGCGCCGCCAGCAGCGCCACGCGCGCCTTGGCCACGCGCAAGTCTTTGGCAAGGCTGGGCAATGTCGCAGTGTCCAGCCCCGCCAGCACCGCATCTAACGCATCCTGCGGATTGCTGCGCAGCGCGCTGTGCAGCCAATCACCCTGCCTGCGCAACAACTCTTTGATATAGGGGCTGCAGCCCGCGGCCCCTGTGATCAAGTCAACTACAGGCAAGGGCATATCCGCAAATGGCTGCGCCGCCTCGCCCCCTATTGCAGCGTCAAAGGGAATGGGGCAGCGTGTGAAAAGGGCGGCAAATGACTACATACCCCCAAAGTGATGCCGCCGCGCCCAAAGGTCAAGCAAAGGAAGAACATGAGCAAAAGTCTGGCCCGCGTCACCGCCGCCCTAAAGGCCGCTGGTATTGACACGCACCCTATCGAAATGCCCAGCGAGACCCGCACCGCCCAGCAGGCCGCCGATGCTGCAGGCTGCGCGTTGGATCAGATTGTGAAATCGATCATCTTTGCGGGCGATACTGGAAAACTTTACCTATTTTTGACCGCAGGCGGCGGCATGGTGGATGGGGCTGCCGCCTCAATCCTGGCGGGCGAGCCTTTGGGCCGCGCCGATGCAACCCGGGTGCGCGACGTGACTGGTTTTGCAATTGGCGGTGTCTCGCCCCTGGGGCATCTGACCCCCCTGCCCGTGTGGATGGACGAAAATTTGCTGCAATTTCAAACAGTTTGGGCAGCCGCTGGCACGCCAAACCATATCTTCGCGATAGCACCGCAAGATTTGGCGCGCGTCACAGGCGCCTGTCTGGCGCGGTTCACATAAGGCGCGCGGGACAGCATCGGCATTAGCATTATTTTAAATCCTTTGGGCGCAAGTATTTCTCGATCAATATTGGGTGCGCCATGAAAATCTCAACACTTCTTACAATTGCAATCCTAACGGTAAGTGGAATTGCAGTGGTGCAATCGGGCAGTTCGGCGCTGCTTGCGTTCAATAACTCGCAAACCGTGCAAACCATGCGCCAATTGGTTGCCATGCGCGGGTTGTGGTTTGAAGAACTGACATCGCTATCGCTGGAACGCAGCTTGGGTCAGGTTCAGCTTTCGATGGCGCCCGGCACAGATGCGGCGGTGGCCAACCTGCGCCAGACGCAGCACGAAAATTCGGTGGCCAAATTCGCAGAAATCAAAGAAGGTCTTTCGGCGATCGAAGGGTTCCCCATGCGCGACGAATTGCGCGACGATACCGAAGCTGCGCTGCCGGCGATCGCTGACGACCACAAGGTGATTGATGAGCTTGTCAAAAAACCCCTAAGCCAGCGAGATCATGCCATGGGCGAAGCGGCGATTGAGGGAATTAAATCTGAAATCGTCGAAATGCGGGGCATGGCTGTGCATATTGTCGTGCCAAACGAATTGACCTCTACCGAGGTGATGTTGCTGATGCGACTGCAAGAAACGGTGTTTGATGCACGCGAATATGCTGGCCGCGCCCGCAGTATGTTCGCCATTGCAACGCTGCACCAGCGGACTTTATCCCTGTCAGAATTGACATATGTAGACAACAATTTGACCCGAGCGACCGAAGCATGGCAAGCCATCGAACACATCAGCGAAACCATCACGATCCCACCCGCTGTAACCCAAGATATCGCCGCGACGCAGGCGATCTTTCAAGAATACCTTGCACTGCTGGAAAAACTGCAAGGCGAAATGTTGTCCGCGACGATCGAGGCCAAGGCGGACGCTGAAGCAGAAGACACTGGTGCGATTGTATCAAGCGCAGTTGGCATTCCCATTACCTATAGCATTAGTTTTGATGACTACTTCAAGCAATCGGGCGATGCCTTGGCAAAGCTGTCGGGGCTTATCCGCACGATCAGCTTGTCGCTGGATGAGAAGTGGTTGGCGCGCGATACCACGCAGCAAAACACAATGATTTGGAACATCTTTGTTTTGCTGGGAACCCTTGGCATCACGGTGGCGACCCTGTGGCAAGTGTCTTCGAAAATCACCCAAAAGATCAAAGTTAAGGTCGATGAGCTGGCAGCGCTGACTAAGGGCGAAATTAACCATACTTTGACCCAAGATCGGCGCGATCTGCACGAGATAAAATCCATCACGCGCGGGCTAGAGGATTTGCAATCTCAGTTGCAAACCGCCGCCAGCGCAAAAGAGGCGCTGCAACTTTCTGAGGCTGCTCAACAACAGGTGGTGCAAAGCCTGACAAACGGGCTTAATCAACTGGCAGCAGGTGATCTGACTGCGCGAATTGCTGAAAGATTTGACCCAAAATATCAGGGCTTGGCCGATAACTTTAACGTCGCCGCCACCGCCCTAAGTGATTTGGTGGCACGCGTGATCGAAACCGCA
>CAMAWZ010000070.1 GCA_945861995.1 Pseudorhodobacter antarcticus | reverse complement strand
CAAAACAATACACCATGTCCGATGCCGTCGCCTTTATGACGGGTGCCAAAGTGCCCGAAGGCGTGGAAGAACAGGCATGACCCCCGCCGCGCTGGCCGAACTGATACAGGCCCGCGCGGCCAAGACGGAAGGGCGGTTCATCGCCGCCCTTGCAGGCCCGCCCGCCGCTGGCAAATCCACCCTTGCCGCAGAATTGGCCGCCCTAATTGGCAAAGGGGCCAAGGTCGTTCCCATGGACGGCTTTCATTACGATGACGCCGTCCTGCACGCGCGCGGCGCAAGGGATAGAAAAGGCGCGCCCGACACGTTTGATGCCAGCGGCTTTTTCCACCTGCTCCGCCGCCTAAAACTTGAAGCCGAAGTCGCCATCCCTCTGTTCGACCGCGCGCTTGAGATTTCCCGCGCAGGCGCAGACATCATCGGCCCGCAGGATAAAATCCTGATCGTCGAAGGCAACTACCTGCTGCTGAACGAATCCCCTTGGCCCACAGCCCTGCCCCTGTATGATCTGACCATCTGGATTGATGTCGATGAGCCAGACCTTGTCGCCCGCCTGATGGATCGCTGGGCGGGCTATGGGAAATCACAGGCCGAGGCAAAGGCGTGGATCGAAGGCAACGATCTGCCGAATATTCGGCGAGTGGTGAAGGGGAGTGGGCAGGCGGATGTGGTGGTGGGGTAGGGTGTGTGCTTTGCACGCACCATCAACATAAACCACCAAAGGGCCGCGCCCTCCCTCGGGTGGGCGCTCCACAGAAGTTCTGCACGCTTTATGGCTCCGTTCCCCTTACGCCAGTTCTAGGCACATACGGCAAAGTGCGCCCTCCCGGGGGGAGGGAGGGCGCGGGCCGGCGGCGCTGCGCGCCTTGATTCCGGTCCAAGAACAGGAGACGTCCCTAAAACGTCCCTGCCCCCTTCCCCTTCGCCCTCTCCAACCCTAGCCGCCGTTCCCGCCAAATAATCAGCACCCCCGCCAGCACCACCAGCGCGGCCCCTGCCAGCATCGCGCCGCTTTGCACTTCAGAAAATACAAAATAACCGATCCCCAGTGCAAACAGGATGGATGCATATTCAAACGGCGCTACAACCGAGGCATCTGCCCAGCGATAGCTCGATGTCAGCAATATCTGCCCAAGCCCCCCCAGCAGCCCCGCGCAGACCAGCATCGCCGCCTGCGCAGGGTTAGGCATGACCCAGCCAAAGGGCAGGCTGGCAAGGCTTAGCGTGGTTGACGTGACCGAAAAGTAAAACACAATCGCCGCCGTCTTTTCCACTTGCACCAATCGGCGAATGGTAATCTTGGCCAGCGCCGAAAACACTGCCCCCACCAGCACCAGCACAGCGCCGCTCCTTCGCTGGCTGCATGGCCCAAATTCGGCCACAGCACAATCAACACGCCGCACAGTCCCAGCCCGACCATAGAATAGCGAAACAGCCGCACCTTTTCGCCCAAAATCAGGGCTGCAAAAACAACCGTCAGCAAGGGGGCGGCATAGCCCAGCGCGGTGGCATCGGGCAGGGGCAGATATAGCAGCCCCGCAAACCCCAGCCCCATCGCGGTTGAACCCATGATACCGCGCAAGCCGTGGCCCCAAGGGTTGACCACGGCAAACCCCGTGGCAAGTTCGCCCCGCAGCATAAGCCATGCCACAATCACAGGGATCGCAAAGAAACTGCGAAAGAACACCGCCTGCCCCGCAGGCACCCCCGCCGCCTTGATCAGCGATGCCATCGTGATAAACACCACGACCGATCCAAGTTTAAGGGCAATGCCCTTTAGGGGGTTTTGCAGCATTTTGCACCTCGCCCTCCTTCTGTCCCCATTCCCCTTTGCCCGCAACCCGCTATCATGGCCAAAAGTGAAGGAGACGTAGATGAGCAGTATCGAAAGCCGAATTGATCAGGGGCGCGGCATCACCCCCGCCGATATCGTCCTGAAAGGCGGCCGCGTGTTCGATTTGATTACGGGCGATCTGGTGGCATCCGATGTGGCAATTTGCGCAGACCGCATTGTGGGGGTGTTCGGCAGCTATACGGGCGCGCGGGAAATTGACGTATCTGGCAAAATCCTTGTGCCGGGGTTTATCGACACGCATCTGCATATTGAATCCTCGCTGGTCACCCCGTTCGAGTTTGACCGCTGCGTATCCCCGCACGGCGTAACCACAGCCATTTGCGATCCGCACGAAATTGCCAATGTTTGCGGGCTGGAAGGGATACACTACTTTCTAGAGGCATCCTCGCGCACCCTGATGGACATTCGCGTGCAACTGTCATCCTGCGTGCCGTCCACCCATATGGAAACCACAGGGGCAAAGCTGGAGGCCGAGCATATTGCCCCGCTGATGAACCATCCTCGCGTGATTGGGCTGGCCGAATTTATGAACTACCCTGGTGTGTTGTTCAAAGATGCGGGCTGCATCGCCAAACTGAACGCCTTTGCGGGCCGCCATATCGACGGGCACGCGCCCCTGCTGCGCGGCAATGATCTGAACGGATACATCGCGGCAGGCATCCGCACTGAACACGAGGCGACATCATACGACGAGGCGCTAGAAAAGCTGCGCAAGGGAATGCGCGTGCTGATCCGCGAAGGGTCGGTGTCCAAAGACCTGCGCGCGCTCGCGGCCCTTATCACCGAACGCCATTCTCCCTATAGTGCTTTTTGCACCGATGATCGAAACCCTTTAGACATCGCCGAACATGGGCATTTGGATTACCTGATCCGCACCGCGATTGCCCTTGGCGCGCCGCCGCTGGCCGTATACCGCGCGGCCAGCCTGTCGGCAGCCGAAGCCTTTGGCCTGAAAGATCGCGGATTGATCGCGCCGGGTCTGCGCGCCGATATCGCGGTTCTGGATTCCCTTGAAGACTGCCGCGTTTCTATGGTTTTTGCAGGCGGCGTGCAGATCACAGATGCTGCCTTTGCCGCGCGCGACATCATCCCCCCCGTTGCGCGACATTCTGTTAAAGCCCCGCGCGTGACAGCCCAGCACTTTCGCACGGGCGGCAACCGCGTGGACACCCCCGTGATCGGCATTATCGAAGGCAAGATCATCACCGATCATCTGACCTTTGATATCGCCCCTGTGGACGGCGACAAACGCCCTGATCTATCCCGCGATTTGATGAAAATCGCCGTGATCGAACGCTATGGCAAAAACGGCAACATCGCCACAGGCTTTGTGCAGGGGTTTGGGATGCAGGCGGGGGCCATTGCCAGCACCGTCTGCCATGACCATCACAATATCGCCGTGGTGGGGGCCGATTACGCCGATATGGCGCTGGCCGCCAACCGCCTTGGGGAAATTGAAGGTGGCTTTGTGGTTGTGAAGGGTGGGACTATCTTGGCGGAACTTGCCCTGCCCGTGGCCGGGCTGATGAGCCTGAATTCCTTTGAACAGGTGCACATCGACCTGACCGCCCTGCGCGCCGCCGCCAAGTCACTGGGCGTAGTTCTGGAAGAGCCGTTTTTGCAACTGGCCTTCCTGTGCCTGCCCGTGATCCCGCATCTGAAAATCACCGATCATGGCATGGTCGATGTCGATAAATTTGAGGTGATGCCCTAGCGCAAAGGGCGGGACGGGGCGCTGCCCCGCGCGGCTGCGCCGCTTCCCCGGGATATTTGGGAAAAAGAGAAGCGCGAAGCGGTCGTTATCGTCCTGTCAGTTCTGCCGTAATGTCCACCGGCCCCGCCTGCCCTTTTAGACGCGCGCGGTAGATCAGCGTGCTTTCGGCCACACGCATCACATAGGTGCGGGTTTCGGTAAAGGGGATGGTTTCGATCCAATCGATCACATCCACCGCGCCGCGCGGATCGCCGTAGTCTTTGATCCATCTGGCAGGGCGCGAAGGGCCCGCGTTATAGCCCGATGCCACCAGCGCAATGGCGGGGCCGAATTTGGCGACCAAATCCGCAAGATAGGCGCTGCCCATCCGCACGTTGAACGCAGGATCCGCAATCAGGCGGTTTTCGGATGAGGTTTCGCCAATGCTGCGCGCCACTTCTGCGGCGGTTTCTGGCATCACTTGCATCAACCCGCGCGCGCCTACGGAAGATTGCGCGCTTGGGTCAAATTCCGATTCCCGCCGCGTGATCGCCAAGGCCAGCGCGCGCGAGACGGGCAAATTATCGGGTACAAAATCAGGCAGCGGATAATAGGCGCGCGGTAGAATAACGCCGCGCTCCGCCGCTTGTTTGGCAATAATCAGCGCCAAATTCGGCTGCTCTAGCCGCAGCGCCAAATCGGCCAGCGCGGCAAGGTTGGCAGCGTCCATCCCTTCGGACAAATGCACCAAGAACCGCTTGGACAGCGTTAAATCGCCCGCATCCAGCAGCAATCGCGCGGCGGCCAGCACCGAGGAATTGGCAAAAGCGGCGGTTTTCCAAGTGGGCTGCGCCTGCCCGACATTCACCAAGGCGGGGTCTAATGTCAGGCCCAAACGCTCGGCGGCGAGCAATCCATAAAAGGCGGTTTGATGCTTGGCTGCCTTTTCAAACCGCGCGCGGGCGTTGGCGCCATCGCCTGCTGCCTCATAGGCGCGCGCCATCCAGTATTGCGCGCGCGCTTGGCTGATTGGGGTGACAACCGCGCCTTCCATAGCGGCAAAATGTGGCAGGGCACTGGCGGGGTCGTTCAACTTGCGCAGCGCGATAAATCCCGCAAGAAAGGATAGATCGACAAACTCATCCCCGCTCGTCAGATGGTGGCTGGCGGCCACGCGGTATGCCACTGCCGCTTGGCCCTGACGCATCAAGATACGGGCTAAATCAGCGCGCCGTTTGCCCCATTTTTGCGCATCACCCAAACCTGCCGCGCTGGCCGAGCGGGCAAGGATCATGTCCGCTGCATCGTCATAGCGGCCAGCGCGCATTCGAAAATCGTATCGATCAAAGGCAAGCCCCGCATCTTGGGCAACACTTGCTGGAACCGCTTCGACCAAGGCAGGCGCATCGGGGCTGTCGGCCTGCAAGGCGGCGCGTGCACGGGCGAGTGCGGCATAATCGGCGGGCAGGCGCGAAATCAGGCGCTGCAATTCGCCCGCGCGCGCGCCGTCCCACAAAATACCGTCCATCCGCGCGGGGTTTTCAGGGTCTACCACAGCGCCCGCGAAGGCGATCATCGCGGCCTCGCCCTCGGCATCAAATTTCAAGTCGCGCCAGCCGCGCATGGCCTCGGCCCGCGCCTCGTCTTGGCGGCCAAGGGCGGCGAGCGCGCGCGCAAGGGCCACTGACCCAATGCCCGAGCGCGGCTTATCCGCCCCAAAATAGGCCAGAACACGGTTTGCATCATCGCTGCGCGCCGCAGCAATTTCGCCCTTTTCTTTTAAAAGTGGCAGGCCTGGCCAATCGGGGCGGCGGGCAAGAAATGCCTCGTAATCACCCAATTTGCCCTCGCCCGCGCGCAGCCAGTGCCACAGGATGATATCGCCGCCCACAGCGCCTGCACCCTGCGCCGACAATAGCGCGCCTTGCCAATCGCCAGAAGCGCCGGCGCTCAGCGCAGCGCGCAATGCGCCCGCCTCATCCGCGTATACGGGGGCAGCGGCCCCCACAAACCCAAGGGCAGGCGCGCACATGATAAAGATCGAAATCGCTTTTGCGATGAATGTTTTTCTGCTCATACACGCCAGTTTGCCGCAAGCCTGTGCTGCGATCAAGACCTGCGCGCCATTTTTGCAATTTCCCGCCCACGCTTGGCAAATCCATTACGCCCCGTTAAAACAACGCGGACGCAATGGGGCGGAATCATAAGCCCCCAAGAATAGGAGACGCGCACCATGATCAAGGGTTCCATTCCCGCCCTCGTCACGCCGTTCAAAGACGGCGCTTTAGATCTGGTGACGCTGAAAAAACTTGTCGAATGGCATATTGCCGAAGGCTCGAGTGGCTTGGTTCCCGTGGGCACCACGGGCGAAAGCCCGACCCTTAGCCATGAAGAACACCGCAAGGTTATCGAAGTGGTCGTTGAAACCGTCGCAGGCCGCGTGCCTGTGATTTCGGGGGCAGGGTCGAACAAAACTGCCGAAGGGATCGGCCTGATCCAGCACGCGCAAAAGGTGGGCGCCGATGCCGCGCTGGTCGTGACCCCCTATTATAACAAACCGACCCAAGCAGGCATGATCGCCCATTACACCGCCCTGCACGACTGCTGCACTTTGCCGATTGTCATTTATAACATCCCCGGCCGCAGCGTGGTGGATATGACCCCCGACACGATGGGCCAGCTTGCCAAACTGCCGCGTATCATTGGCGTGAAAGATGCCACAGGCAAGATTGAGCGGGTCTCACAGCAGCGCGCCTCTTGCGGGGCAGATTTCATTCAGCTTTCGGGCGAAGATGCCACGGCACTGGGGTTTAACGCGCACGGCGGGGTCGGGTGTATTTCTGTCACCGCAAACGTGGCCCCGCGCCTGTGTGCGCAGTTCCAAGCCGCCACCTTGGCGGGCGATTATGCATTGGCGCTGGACTATCAAGACCGCCTGATGCCCCTGCACGAGGCTATCTTTATCGAGCCTGGCCTTGCGGGCGCGAAATACGGCCTGTCCCTCTTGGGCCTTTGCAGCGAAGACGTACGCTTGCCCTTGGTCGGCCTGACCGATGGCACAAAGGCGCGTATCCGCGCGGCGATGCAGCACACAGGGATTTTGTGACCCCTAACCTGCGTGGCAGCGCGTTTATGGTGGCCTCTATGGCTGCCTTTGCGCTGGAAGATGCTTTGATCAAGCAAGCCGCCAGCGGCATCGCCGTGGGGCAGATTATGCTGTTTATCGGCCTGTTTGGCCTGTCTGCCTTTTCCCTGCAATCGCTGGGCGCGGGGGCCGCCCCCCTGCCGCGCGCCCTGATCACCCGCGTTATGGTCATCCGTTCGGGGTTCGAAATTTTTGGCCGCGTGTTCTATGCGCTGGCCATCACAATGACCCCGCTGACCAGTGCCAGCGCCATCTTGCAGGCCACGCCCCTGCTGGTTGTCCTTGGCGCGGCGCTGATCTTTAGGGAAACTGTCTGCCCCAAACGCTGGGCACTGATCCTTTTGGGCCTTTTGGGCGTTATGCTGATCATCCGCCCCAGCACGCAAGATTTCACCCCCTGTCGCTGCTGGCCGTGGCGGGGATGATCGGCTTTGCGGGCCGCGATTTGGCCACCCGCGCCGCAAAACCAAACCTGTCAAACGCCCAACTGGGCAGCGCGGGGTTTTTGATGCTGACATTGGCAGGCGTGATCGTAACCTTCGCGCAGCACAGCGCCATCGCCCTGCCCGCCCCCGCTGCCCTGCCCGCCGTGCTGGGCGCGGCGATATTCGCCACGCTTGGCTATGGCGCGCTGACCAATGCCATGCGCACGGGCGATGTATCCGTCGTCACCCCATTCCGCTATTCCCGCCTGATCTTTGCGCTGATCTTGGGCACTGTTTTCTTTGCGGAAACCCCAGATCCCCTGACCCTTATCGGCGCGGGCCTGATAGTTGCCTGCGGCGTGGCGCTGATGCGGCGCTAACCCCTTCTGGACAACACCCCCCGCACCCCTTATCTGCAGTCCATCATGGCTGAAAAATCTGACCCCAATTCCAAGCTGATTGCCGAAAACCGCCGCGCGCGGTTTGACTTTGCCATCGAGTATGACCTTGAAGCAGGCATCATGCTGCATGGATCCGAGGTGAAATCCCTGCGCAAGGGCGGCAGCAATATCGCCGACAGTTACGCATCGGTCGAGGGCGGCGAATTATGGCTGATCAACGGTTATATCGCGCCCTACCTTCAGGCCACGCTTTTCCCGCATGAAGAACGTAGACGGCGCAAACTGCTGGTATCCAAAAAGGAACTTTCCCGCCTGCACAGCGCCGTGGGCCGCGAAGGCATGACCATCGTGCCGATGAAGTGGTATTTCAACGACAAAGGCATGGTCAAGGTCAAGCTGGCCGTGGCCAAAGGCAAAAAGGCCGCCGACAAACGCGAAACCTCTGCCAAGCGCGACTGGGATCGCCAAAAATCCCGCATCATGAAGCAGGGCGTCAAGGGAATGCTTTAACGTAGGCTTGATCGAGGCTGCAAGTTTGACTAGGTGCTATCCATGCAAAGGAGCGCGCCATGAACACCCCCAAAGACGATGTCCGTGATGATCCAAAAACGCTTGTCTCCACCACGTGGCTGGCCGCGCATCTGAACGATCCAGACCTTCGCCTGATCGATGCAAGCTGGTATTTGCCATCTATGAACCGCAACGGGCGCGCCGAGTATAACGCCGCCCATATCGCTGGCGCGCGTTTTTTCGATATCGAGGAAATCTCGGACAGCCGCTCCACACTGCCCCACATGGCCCCGCCGCCCGAAAAATTCATCTCCAAAATGCGGGCAATGGGCGTCGGCGACGGGCATCAGGTGGTGATCTATGACGGGATTGGCCTGTTTTCCGCCCCCCGTGTGTGGTGGACATTCCGCCTAATGGGCAAAACCGATGTCGCCGTGCTGGATGGTGGCTTTCCCAAATGGGTGGCCGAGGGCCGCCCCACCGAAGATATGCCCACGATCGTGCGCGACCGTCACATGACCGTCTCGCGCCAAAATCATCTGGTCAAAGATGTCACCCAAGTGGCCCACGCCGCCAAACTGGGCCATGCCGAAATTATTGATGCCCGCCCCTCAGCGCGCTTTCGCGGCGAGGCACCCGAACCCCGCGCGGGCCTGCGTTTGGGCCATATTCCAGGGGCCAAGAACCTGCCCTATTCTATGCTGCTGAACGAGGGTGGCACCATGAAAGACCCCAGCGCTTTGCGCGCCGCTTTTGCAGAAGCGGGGGTAGATCTGACTAAGCCCGCCATCACATCCTGCGGGTCTGGGGTTACAGCGGCGATATTGTCGCTGGCCTTGGAACGCATCGGCCACCGCGACCATTCGCTTTATGATGGGTCATGGGCCGAATGGGGTATGTATGACGATTTGGACGTGGCCAAAGGATAGACGATGCTGGAAACGCTAAGACCCATTGCGCAGGACAAAATTCTGCAGCTGATCGCCCTTTACCGCGACGATCCTCGGCAAGGCAAAATCGATCTTGGGGTCGGCGTTTATAAAGATGCCAGTGGGCTTACCCCCGTGATGCGCGCGGTTAAGGCTGCGGAAAAGCAGTTGTGGGAGGTCGAGACGACAAAGACCTACACCACCCTTGCGGGTGACCCCGCCTTTGGCGCGGCGATGGTAGAGCTTATTTTGGGGGAGGAGTTTAGGGATCGCGCCGCTACCATCGCCACCCCTGGCGGCACAGGCGCCATTCGCCAAGCCTTGGAATTGATCCGCATGGCAAAACCTGCGGCAAAGGTCTGGCTGCCAAGCCCCACTTGGCCCAATCACCCCTCGATCATCACATATCTTGGCATGGACATGGCCGAATACCGCTATTTTGATGCCGCCACGCGCGGGGTCGATTTTGCGGGGCTGATGGACGATTTGGCCCAAGTGGCCGCTGGCGATGCCGTCCTGCTGCATGGCTGCTGCCACAACCCCACGGGCGCTAATTTGTCCATG
>CAMAWZ010000069.1 GCA_945861995.1 Pseudorhodobacter antarcticus | reverse complement strand
CCCATGTTTTTGGGCTCTTCTTGGCACCAGATGAATTCGGCACCTTTGAAGCGGGCCAGTTCCACCTTGAGCGGTTCGGTCGGTACGGGGTAAAGCTGTTCGATGCGTAGAAGATAGACATCGTCCAGCCCCTTGGCATCGCGTTCGGCCAAGAGGTCGTAGTAAACCTTGCCAGAACACATGACCACGCGTTTGATTTTGTCATCGGGTTTCAGGGTGACTGTGGAGACGCCTTTTTGCGCATCATCCCACAAAAGGCGGTGGAAGGTGCTGCCATCGGTGAAGTCGGCGGCGGCAGAAATGCACATTGGGTGGCGCAGAAGGGACTTGGGCGTCATCAAAATCAGCGGCTTGCGGAAATCGCGGTGCAGCTGGCGGCGCAGGATGTGGAAGTAATTGGCGGGGGTGGTCACATTCGCCACGATCCAATTGTCATGCGCGGACATTTGCAGGAACCGTTCCAAACGGGCGGAGGAGTGTTCGGGGCCTTGGCCTTCGAACCCGTGCGGCAGCAGGCAAACAAGGCCCGACATGCGCAGCCATTTGGATTCGCCCGAATTGACGAACTGATCGAACATGATCTGCGCGCCATTGGCGAAATCGCCAAACTGCGCTTCCCACAAGGTTAGGGCATTGGGTTCGGACAGCGAATAGCCGTATTCAAAGCCCAGAACCGCATATTCCGACAGCATGGAATCGATGACTTCGTAGCGGGCTTGGCCTGCGCGGATGTGGTTTAGGGGGTAGTGGCGTTCTTCGGTGATCTGGTTGACCCAGCCTGAATGGCGCTGGCTGAAGGTGCCGCGGGTGCAGTCTTGGCCAGACAGGCGCACGGGGAAGCCTTCCACCGCAAGGCTGCCAAAGGCTAGCGCCTCGGCGGTGGCCCAATCAAAGCCTGTACCGCTGGCGAACATTTCTTTTTTCGCGTCCAGTTGGCGGGCGACGGTTTTGTGTAGATCAAAGCCTTCGGGCACGCGGGTTAATGCTGCGCCCACCTCGGCCAAAGTCTCGGACTTGATCCAAGTTTCGCCGCGTTGGTAATGATCCAAATCTTTGGTGGTCAGCGATTTCCAGCGGCCATCCAGCCAGTCGGCCTTGTTGGGTTTGTAATCGCGGCCCGCCTCAAATTCGGCGTTCAGCTTGGCTTGGAAGGAGGCTTTCATATCCTCGATCTCGCCCTCGGGGATAAGGCCGTCTTTGACAAGGCGTTCGGTGTACAACTGCAAGGTGGTCTTTTGCTTGCGGATGGTGGTGTACATCGCGGGGTTGGTGAACATCGGCTCGTCGCCTTCGTTATGGCCAAAGCGGCGATAACAGAAGATGTCCAGTACCACGTCTTTGTGGAAGGTTTGACGAAATTCGGTGGCAACTTTGGCGGCGTGAACCACGGCTTCGGGATCATCGCCGTTGACGTGGAAAATCGGCGCTTCCACCATCAGGGCGATGTCGGTGGGGTAGGGGCTGGAGCGCGAAAACGCGGGTGCGGTGGTAAAGCCGATTTGGTTGTTCACGATGATATGGATTGTGCCGCCTGTGCGGTGGCCCTTTAGGCCAGACAGGCCAAAACATTCGGCCACAACGCCTTGGCCTGCAAAGGCGGCGTCGCCGTGCAGCAGGATGGACAGCACTTTGGTGCGGTCGGTGTCATTGAGCTGGTCTTGTTTGGCGCGCACTTTGCCAATGACCACGGGGTTCACCGCCTCTAGGTGGCTTGGGTTCGCCGTCAGCGACAGGTGCACTTCGTTGCCGTCAAAGCTGCGGTCAGAGGACGCGCCAAGGTGGTATTTCACATCGCCCGACCCGTCGATATCTTCGGGTTTGTAACTGCCGCCTTGGAATTCGTTAAAGATCGCGCGGTAGGGTTTTTGCATCACATTGGCCAGCACGTTCAGGCGGCCACGGTGCGGCATACCGACGATGATTTCTTTGACGCCCATTGCGCCGCCGCGTTTGATGATGGCTTCCATCGCGGGGATCAGCGCCTCGGCCCCGTCAAGGCCGAACCGTTTTGTGCCTGTGTATTTGACGTGCAGGAATTTCTCGTATCCCTCTGCCTCGACCAATTTATTCAAAATGGCGCGGCGACCTTCGCGGGTGAATTGGATTTCTTTGCCGTAGCCTTCGATACGTTCTTTCAGCCATGCGGCTTGGGCTGCGTCGGAGATGTGCATATATTGCAGCGCGAACGTGCCGCAATAGGTGCGTTTCACGATGTCGATGATCTGGCGCATAGAGGCGTGGGTGAGGCCCAGAACATTGTCGATGAAAATCGGGCGGTCCATGTCGGCATCGGTAAAGCCGTAGGAGGCGGGATCAAGTTCGGGCTGCGGGGTTTTTGGAGCCATGCCGAGGGGGTCAAGATCAGCCGCCAGGTGGCCACGAATGCGGTAGGCGCGGATGATCATGATGGTGCGGATGCTGTCCAGCACGGCGCGTTGAATTTGGTCGTCCGTCAGTTGAACGCCCTTGTCAGCGGCCTTTTCGGTGATCTTTTTTGCAGCGCCTTTGGCATCGGGGGCGGCGGGCCATTCGCCTGTCAGCGCGCCCATCGTGTCGCCTGTGGGCTGGGGCGGCCAATCGGCGCGCGCCCATGATGGGCCTTGCGCCTGCGCGCGGGTGTTGGCGGCGGGTTCACCCAGTTCGGCAAAGAACGCGGCCCATGCGGCGTCGACGGAGGACGGGTCGGCGGCGTGTTTGGCTGCCATCGCATCGATATAATCGGCGTTGGCGCCATCAAGGAAAGAGGCGGCGCGGAATTGGGCGGTGGGGGTGGCTTCGGTCATGGTGTGCCTTTTGGGTTGGCGTGCATGGATATGTGTTCGTTTGCCTTTGCGGTTGGGGCGGCAGGCACTGCCCACCGCCTTAACCTGTTTTGGTTAAAATAGCGTTTGGGCTTTAGCCCTTGATCGCCGCCATCACAGCCTCGCCCAGACCTGCTGGGCTGTCGGCCACCACGATGCCTGCGCGTTTCATCGCTTCGATCTTGCTTTCCGCGTCGCCCTTGCCGCCCGATACAATAGCGCCAGCGTGGCCCATGCGGCGGCCTGCGGGGGCGGTGCGGCCTGCGATAAAGCCTGCGGTGGGTTTCCAGCGGCCGCGCTTTTTCTCATCGGCGAGGAACTGCGCCGCGTCTTCCTCGGCTGACCCGCCAATTTCGCCGATCATGATGATCGAATGGGTTTCAGGGTCGGCAAGGAACATTTCCAAAACGTCGATATGTTCGGTGCCTTTGATCGGATCGCCGCCAATGCCGACAGCGGTGGATTGGCCAAGGCCAAGGTCAGAGGTTTGCTTGACCGCCTCGTATGTCAGCGTGCCCGAACGCGAGACAACACCAACCGACCCACGGCGGTGGATATGGCCTGGCATGATGCCGATTTTGCAGGCGTCAGGGGTGATAACGCCCGGGCAGTTGGGGCCAATCAGGCGGGATTTGCTGTTTTGGATGGCGCGTTTGACCTTCATCATATCCAGCACGGGGATGCCTTCGGTGATGCAAACGATCAGTTCCATTTCGGCGTCAATCGCTTCCAAAATCGAGTCCGCCGCAAAGGGTGGCGGCACATAGATGACAGTCGCATTGGCCTGCGTTTTGGCCCGCGCCTCGTGAACCGAATCGAACACAGGCAGGTTCAAATGCTGCGAGCCGCCTTTGCCAGGTGTGACGCCGCCGACCATTTTGGTGCCATAGGCAATGGCCTGTTCCGAATGGAAGGTGCCTTGGCTGCCCGTAAACCCTTGGCAGATGAGGCGGGTGTTTTCATTGACGAGTACGGCCATTTGGGGCGTTCCTTTGTTCGTTCGGTTTCAAAACGGCGGGGCTTGCGCCTATGCGCCAGTAAATTTATTCGCCAGTATATTCGATGCGCACGGCGCTGTTGGTGTCTGCCCCGCATATCGGGTCTTGGCCGCCTGACAAGACGGTGGCAGACCAGCCATCGCCAAGCCCGAATTGGGTGCAGCCCATGTCACTTTTGTCATAGCTGATCTCGAAAGGGCTGTCTGGGCCTTCCAGATAGTCACGCAACTGCATTGCCGATTTCTCCGAGCTTTGGACAAAACTTTCGACGTTGCACCACGTCCCATCCATGCCAACGGTGACGACAGTTGCCTCGCTGCCATTGGGGTAGATATAGCCAACGCCCGCCTCGTTATCGACATCGCCTTCCCAGCCTTGCGCGCTGAGGGTCTTATGCACATTTTGGGCATCGTCACCTAAAAACAGACAGGCCGAAATGCCCTGATCCATTTCAAGGGCCGCATCGGCCAAGGCATCCATCGGGGCAAGGGCAAGGCAGGCCAAGCCAAGGGCGAAAGCGGATGATCGGCAAAGGCGTGTCACGTCAAGCTCCTGTAAACACTTATAAACTAAGGCTGCCAGCCGTTTGGGGCCGGTGGGTGGGCGCAGGCCTAAGAACATTTTGCGGCTTTGGTCATGGCGGCGCAGGCAACAGCGATTTATGCCCGCGCGCGCCAAAACGGTGTTGCCGTTTGTGTCGTCATGGCCTGAATTCCAGTTATCCATTGCCCAACCTGCGCCGCCATGTGATCAGTAATTCGAGAAGATAAGCTGCGAACCCGAACCGCCTTCGCAAACTGGTGGATCATCGCTGGATACGGCCGATACGCCCACGCCCGAGGGCAGTTCCAGCCCTTCACAGCCGTAAGCATCCGTGACGAGTTTTGCGTCTGCTACGTTGACCTTTAATTCGTCGAAGACCGCCAAGGTCACTGTTTTGGCATCGTCAATGCTTAAAGACGCGCTCCAGATGTTGCAGCTTTGGCCTTTTTCGGCATCGATCAGGGCGTAGGTTTCTTCGCTGCCTTCGGGTGCCTGATATTCGATCGCGCCATCGACGACTTCGCCTTTGGTCCAGCCTGCACCAACCAACGCGGCGTCCATCGCGGCCAAATCACCAAAGCCCTGCGCGCAAACGACAGAAGCGAAGATCATGTCATCAAGAATAGGGTTGGTTTGGGCCTGCGCCGCAATCGGCAACAGCGAGAGAGCAAGAGCAAGAGTTGTGGTTTTCATTTTGATCATCCTTTCACAGCTTTAACAATTTTCTGAGCAGCATCGCTCAGATTATCGCCCGCAATCACGTTTAGCCCCGAATTGCGGATGATGTCTTTGCCCAGTTCCACGTTCGTCCCCTCAAGGCGGACAACCAGCGGCACCTTTAGGCCAACTTCTTTCACCGCCGCCAGCACGCCTTCGGCGATGACATCGCAGCGCATGATACCGCCGAAGATGTTGACCAAAATGCCTTTGACGTTGGGGTCAGAGGTGATGATTTTAAACGCCTCGGTCACCTTTTCTTTGGTCGCGCCGCCGCCCACGTCTAAAAAGTTGGCCGGTTCGGCCCCGTAGAGTTTGATGATGTCCATCGTGGCCATAGCAAGACCCGCGCCGTTGACCATGCAGCCAATTTCACCATCCAGCGCGATGTAGTTTAGATCGAATTTCGAGGCGGCCAGTTCTTTGGGGTCTTCTTCCGTCTCGTCGCGCAGGGCGGCGATATCGGGGTGGCGGTACATGGCGTTGCCGTCAAAGCTGAATTTCGCGTCCAGCAGTTTAAGGTTGCCGTCGGTCATTACGACCAATGGGTTAATCTCCATCATCTCGACATCTTTTTCGACAAACAGGCGGTACATATTTTTGACAATCGCCACGCATTGTTTGACCTGCGCGCCCGTCAGGCCCAGCGCAAAGGCCACACGGCGGCCGTGGAAATCGGACAGGCCCGTAGCGGGGTCAACTTCAAAGCTGATGATCTTTTCGGGGGTGTCGTGGGCGACGTCTTCGATTGACATACCGCCTTCGGTCGAGACGACAAAGGAAATGCGCGAGGTGGCGCGGTCGATCAGCATCGCGAGGTAGAGTTCGCGCGCGATGTCGCTGCCGTTTTCGATATAGATGCGGTTGACTTGCTTGCCCGCTGGCCCTGTTTGCACGGTGACAAGGGTGCGGCCCAGCATTTGCTTGGCAAATTCGGCGGCTTCTTCGACCGAACGGGCCAGACGCACGCCACCCTTTTCGCCAGCCTCAGGCTCTTTAAACTTGCCCTTGCCGCGCCCGCCTGCATGAATTTGCGCCTTGACCACCCACAGCGGGCCATCAAGTTCGCCCGCAGCGGTTTTGGCATCTTCGGCGCGCGTGACGGGGCGGCCATCGGAAACAGGAATTCCGTAGCTGCGCAAAAGTGCCTTGGCCTGATATTCGTGGATGTTCATGTGCGTGTCCGATCTGGCTGGAATTTGGCCCCGTTTGACATATGTTTTGGCGCGCGCAAAACACCAAATGCAGCGAATGGACGGAAAAGCGACATTTGTGATCACATATTTTTTTCGTGTGATCACAAAAAACAGCTACAAGCTAGGGATGTGCTTTGCGGCGTGCTTGAACCCTGTGGTAAAGCAGCTTAGCCTTGGTGCAATGTTGAGAAAGGGCGCGCAATGGGCAGGCCGATTTGGGATGTTGTGGCCACAGTGGACGAACCTGCGCCTTTGGTTCTGGCCTTTGTCGCCCATACCCTGTCGCTGGGCCCGCGCTGTTTGCATCTGTATCTAGATCGCCCTAACCCTGCTGTGCAGGACGCGCTGGCGGGGCTGGCGCGGGTGAAGGTCACCCTTTGCACAAAGGAGTATTGGCTGGCATCTGCGCGCAAGAAACGTCCGCCCTTGCATGTGGGGCGGCAAAAAGAAAACGCGCGGCAGGTGTATGAGAGCACGCCCGCCGAATGGATGGTGTCGGTTGACTGTGACGAGTTTTTGTCCAGCGGCGCGGGTCTGGAGGAGGATTTAGCGGCGCAGGGGCCAGAGGTGACGTTTATGCGTATTCCCGTGCGCGAGCGGGTGCTGCCCGCGGGTATGGTGCAGGGGGGGATTTTTGACGGGGTGTTTCGCCTGCCCGTGCCGAATTACAAGGTGGTTGGGCCAAAGGTTTATGGTGTTTATGCCGATTTTCTAAGGTCTGGCCTGACGGGCCATGTGATTGGCAAATCGGCGTTCCGCACGGGGCGTGGCCTGCAGATGTGTCTGCACGCGCCGCTGAATGCGCCGATGGGGGTGGTGGGCACGCGGGCCTTTTTGCGCCATTTCGATGGCGTAACGCCCCTGCATTACGCGATGAAGCTGCTGCGCCGCGCGCGCGAGCCGCAGTTCAAAGGCCCTGTGCGCCATGCTATGGCACGCCAAACGCAGTTCTTGATCATGGCCGAGGTGGCGCGCGACCCTGCGCAGGTGCAAGAGTTGGTCGAAAGTCTAAAGCGCCTGACGCCTGATCAGGCAACGGCCCTGCGGGGTTTGGGCGTGCTGGACGAGCAGGAGTTCGATCCAAGCGCGGCGCTGTCAGCGGCGGGGTTGCAGGCGGATTTATCGGTAAGCGCATTTGATGCAGAGTTGCGCGCGCGAGATGCCGAGATGCTGGGCGAGACGGGGCTTGCGATTTAGGCTTGGGTGCGCAGTACTTTGCCCACCCAAAGAAAAAGGTGCGTGCAAGCACGCACCCTTTGTTTCGGTATCTAGATGCGTGCTGCGGCGACGGATGCCTCGAGTATATCCATCGCTTCGGCAAAATGCGCGTCGGGGATGGTGATGGGGGCAAGGAAGCGGATGACGTTGCCGTAGACGCCGCAGGTCAGCAGGATCAGACCGCGCTTTTGCGCCTCGGTCCGCACGCGCTGGGTAAAGCCAGCGTCTGGCACGTGGTTTGCAGGGTTGGCAAATTCGACTGCCACCATGAAACCTGGCCCGCGAATATCCACGATTTCGGGGGTGGTGGAGCGGATCGCCTCAAGGCGTTGTTTCAGGCGGCCGCCCAACTCATTTGCGCGCGCGCAAAGGTCTTCTTCCTCGATCACGTCCAGCACGGCATTGGCCGCTGCAATCCCAATCGGGTTGCCGCCATAGGTGCCGCCAAGCCCGCCTGTGTGCGATGCATCCATCAAACTGGCCTTGCCTGTCAGCGCGGCAAGCGGCAAGCCGCCTGCCAGACCCTTGGCCATGGTGGTGATGTCTGCGGCCACGCCGTAGCCTTCCATCGCGAACATATTGCCCGTGCGGGCAAAGCCTGTTTGCACCTCGTCTGCGATCATCACGATGCCATGCTCGTCGCACAGCGCGCGGATGGCGCGGACAAGTTCCTTGGGCGCGGGGTAAAAGCCGCCTTCGCCTTGGACCGGTTCAAAGATGATTGCCGCCACGCGGGACGGGTCAAGATCGGCTTTGAACAGTTTGGTGATGCCTGCCATGGCGTCATCGGTGGAGATACCATGCACATCTTGCGGGAAGGGCACGTGATAGACATCGGGCATCATCGCGCCGAAGCCCTTTTTGTAGGGGTCAACCTTGCCCGTCAGCGACATGCCCATCATGGTGCGGCCATGGAACGCGCCGCCAAAGGCAATGATGGCGTTGCGGTTTGTGGCGATACGCGCGACTTTGATCGCGTTTTCCACCGCTTCGGCGCCAGTCGTCACGAACACGGTCTTCTTGGGGAAATCACCTGGTACGACAGAGTTTAGGCGTTCTGCCAAGCGGACATAGTTTTCATAGGGCAGCACTTGGTGGCAGGTGTGGGTGAAGCGTGACATTTGTTCGGTGACGGCGGCCATGACCTTTGGGTGGCAATGGCCTGTGTTGACCACGGCGATGCCTGCTGCAAAGTCGATATAGCGGTTGCCTTCGATATCCCAAACTTCGGAATTTACGGCGCGGTCGACGTATATTTCGGTTTGCACCCCCACACCGCGCGAGATGGCATCAGTACGGCGGCGGGCGACTTCGGCGTTTTTCAGGGCGGTGGTCATGGCAAACCTTTGGGATGAGGTGAATGTGAAATGTGAATTGTGTCAAACTATACAGGGATGAGTGGGCAATTGCATCAAAAACTATAAGGCCAGTTCTTTGAAGTGGATAGCGCCAAAAGGCCCAGCGCCCAAAGGGGGCGGCGCACAAGCGCGCAGGCTTGGGATATTTGGGGCGTTAGGAAGGGCATTCATTCTTTGTTAACCTTGAATGGCGCAGGGTTAGGCAAGGGTTAATGTGGTGATTCTGAATGGTAAGTGTCATGCGGCAACGGGGTGATGAGCTGGCGGCGGATGCGCTGGACTGGTTGCAACGGGCAAGGTCGCGCCGCGTGGGGCCTGCGACATTTCACCGGCTGCTGCGCGAGCATGGCACCGCTGGCGCGGCGCTGGCGGCGCTGCCCGAAATTGCGGCGGCAGCGGGGGTTGAGAATTACGAGATTTGCCCAATTGGCGTGGTAAGGGCCGAGGCGGCGCGGGGCGCGGCGCTGGGGGCAAAGCTGCTGTTGTGGGGGCAGTTGGCCTATCCTGCTGCGCTGATGGATATGGTGGATGCACCGCCAATCCTGTGGGCGCTGGGCGATGTGGGGCTGCTGGCGCGCCCCGCCGTGGCGCTGGTGGGCGCGCGCAATGCCTCCAGCCTTGGGCTGCGGATGGCCAAGACGCTGGCGGCGGGGTTGGGGGCTGCGGGCCAAGTTGTTGTGTCGGGCCTTGCGCGCGGGATTGATGCGGCGGCGCATGAGGCGGCGCTGAGCGCGGGAACCATTGCTGTGCAAGCGGGGGGGCTGGAT
>CAMAWZ010000068.1 GCA_945861995.1 Pseudorhodobacter antarcticus | reverse complement strand
CGAAATTTTGCAGATAGGCGTAGGGCGCAGACTGCGGGGAAAAGACGGCATTTGTGGCGTTGCGCACATAAGCAGCTGGCACAAGGGCCGCCGCCAATGGCGCAACAAACGCGCGGCCAAGACGCGAATTTGTGAACCGATACCAAGGGTCTAACGCGCCTGGCCAAGGCAGGCTGGGCGCGGATATCAGCAGCAAAGCGGGTGGTTTTTCTTGCAACGACCATGCCAGCGCGACAGATCCGCCATAGCTGTGGCCCACTAGGACAGGAGTTCTGATGCCCAAAGCCGCGCAAGCCGCGCGCAGATGTTCGGCCTGCGCCGCCAGATGGTCGCCGCCAGCAAGAGCATCGGAATATCCATGGCCGGGGCGATCAAAGGCGGTGACGGTAAAGCGCGCCTCTAGCGCGGAACGCAGGCCAAATTCCCATTCGCGCAGATTGCCCGATGCGCCGTGGATCAGCACGATGTCTGGCCCACTGCCGCTGGTTTTGTAATGCACCCGCGCACCGTTCACTGTGACAAATCGGCCGATGGGGGCAAAGCGCGTCTCGATACCTCTCCGTCTGACCCACAGGCGCAGCCAAATTCCTGCGACAATGGCACTAAGGATCGCCGCACTAAATCCCAATTTTATCAAGATCATAAGGGGTGGTCTGATAAATCTCGTTGATCCAATTGCCATAGAGCAAATGCGCATGAGAGCGCCAGCGGTTCAGCGGCGCGCGCGCGGGATCATCGCCTTCGTAATAATTCAGCGGCACGTTGATAGGCGTGCCATTGGCGATATCGCGGTCATATTCCTGTTTCAGCGTGTCGCTGTCATATTCAAAATGGTTGAATATATACAGCGCGCGGTGGCCTTCATCTTCCACCAAACAGGGGCCAACCTCCTCGCTTGCGAGCAAGGTGCGCAGGCCTGCTGCGGCGTCAATCTCGCCCTGCCGCATTTCTGTCCAGCGCGAAACGGGGATGACGAAATCATCAGAAAACCCGCGCAAATAGGGCGAGGTCGGCGCCACATTGCGGTGGCGAAACGCGCCGAAGGCTTTGTGCGGCAGGATATGTTTATCAACCCCGTGAAAATGGTAAATCATCGCCATGCCGCCCCAGCACACGCCAAAGGTCGAATGCACATGGGTCTGCGTCCAATCCATCACGCGTTGAAGTTCGTCCCAATAGGTCACGTCTTCAAAGGGCAAATGTTCAATCGGCGCGCCTGTGATAATCAGCCCATCAAACTTTTCGCCCGTTGCCGTTACATCGCTAAACGGGCGGTAAAAGGTTTCCATGTGGTCGGCGGCGGTGTTTTTGGCTTGGTGCTCGCTCATCCGGATCAGTTGAAAATCTATTTGCAATGGCGTCGCGCCGATCAGGCGGGCAAACTGATTCTCGGTCTGAATTTTTTTGGGCATCAGGTTCAGCAGCGCAATGCGCAGCGGGCGGATTTCCTGCGCGCTGGCGCGTTCGGGTGACATCACCATCACGCCTTCGCGCGATAGAACGTCAAAGGCTGGTAGGTTTTGGGGCAGGGTAATGGGCATGGGCGGGCCTTACATAAGCGCGTGGGCAGCGCGGTCAATGGCGCTTGCGATCATTGCGTCAAAGGCGGCGGGGTTGCGGGCGGCCTCAACTTGACCTGCTGTCACGGTAACGCCCCAGCGCGCCATTGCGTGATAGCGCGGCGCGCGCGCGTCCAAAAGCCGCGCGTAGCCAAAGCGCAAAAATGCATCCGGATCAGCGGTCTCAGCGCTGGCCCCCGTTTGGGCCAAAAATTCCTCCCAAACTTGCAGCAAAAATTCGGGGCGGTAATACATGGGCTTTGGCGCGCGATCAAAGCGGCGGGCGAGTTCGGCGCGGTGTTCGTCCGACCCTTTGATCCAAACCAGCAGCATATTCTCCGCCATGGCCGCCATGGTGGGATCATGAGGATCAGCGCCGTCGACCACCTCGCAGATGGATCCCGATGTATCGCAGACAAAGTGTTGATACCCGTAAATATCTTGCGCGCGGTCAATAAAGCGGGCGGTGTCCAACAGCGCCGATACCTCGGCCCCGCGATGCTGGTCTTGGCGGCGCTGATATTCGCCAAAGGGCAGGCCGCCGCGCGCGGCGTCGCCTGGTTTGCCCAAATAGGTCGACAAGGGCGCAAGGTTATCAAAGGTGATGTTAGAGGCGATATAGACCGAATCTGACAGCATCAGTTCGCGCAAAAGCGGCACTTTCATCGCCTCGCGCTTGAAATTATCGCTGATATATTCGTCCATATACCGCGTGCCGATGCGGTAATCGACCGAGTAGTGAAACCAGTTGGCTTGCGTGCGCAGCATGCCCGCAAGGGTGGTTTTGCCCAGCCCCGACATGCCAAACAGCAGCACACGTTTTGTGCCCGATGCCAAATAATCTGCGCCGCTGGAATAAATCATATCGCCCTCGTTTTGGTCTTGATAGCGAATCGGGTGGCAAGGGGAAAGGGGGGGAGGCGCTTAGCTGTCTTTCCCATCCAACCGATCAGCGCGGCGCAGGGCAGGGAACCAATAGGCCCAAAGCCCCGTGATCGCCAAAGTGCCGATACCGCCCACAACCACAGCCGCCACTGGCCCAATGAACCGCGCCACAAAGCCCGATTCAAATTCGCCCATCTCGTTACTGCCCGCAATAAACAGGCCCGAGACCGAGCTGACGCGCCCGCGCATATGATCGGGTGTGACCACTTGCACCAAGGTTTGGCGCACAAAAACCGAAATCATATCGGCAGCCCCCAGCACCGTCAGTGCGGCCAGCGATAGGTACAAGTTGCGTGACAGACCAAAGACGATTGTGGCCGCGCCAAAGACCGCAACAGCCCACAGCATCCGCCGCCCCGCATAGCGTTTCAGCGGCCAGCGCGCCAGAACCAGCGCCACTGCCACTGCGCCAATCGCTGGCCCTGCGCGCAACAGGCCAAACCCTTCGGGGCCGACTTGCAATATATCGGCGGCAAAGGCGGGCAGCAGCGCCGTGGCCCCGCCCAAAAGCACGGCAAATAAATCCAGTGAAATAGCGCCCAAAATCAGCTTGTTGCCCCAAACATAGGCCAGACCTTCTTTGATTTGCGCCCATTTGCCGCCTGCCTGCCGCTCTGGCGTGGTGGGCGATTTGATCAGCACCAGCAGCATCAGACCCGCCATCATCAGACCCGCAGCAACTGCAAACGCCCCCTGTGCGGCCACGGCGGCAATTGCCAGCCCCCCCGCCCAAGGTCCTGCGACTGTGGCCAGTTGCCAAGAGACCGACTTCATCGCAATGGCGCGCGGCATCGCATCGAGCGTGACCAGCATGGGCACCACCGCGCTGGCGGCGGGGGCCAGAAACGCGCGCGCGGCCCCAAACACCGCAGCGGCCACGAAATAGGCCGAAAAATGCTGCACCTCGCTTGCGGCAATATAGGCCAGCCATGCCACCGACAAAACCTGCGCGCCAATCGATAAAACCGAAATGCGCAGGCGCGAATGGCGGTCTGCCAGCGATCCTGCATAAAGGGTCAGCGCGAACAGGGGCAGAAAATGCGCCAGCCCCACCAGCCCGATCATCAGCGCAGCCTCGCCCATTGTCATGGTTTGGCGCGCAAGGTTGTAAACTTGCCAGCCGATGGCCACGTTTTGGATTTGCACCCCGATGTTGATGAGGAACGTGCCAGCCCAAAACCGCCCAAAATCTGGGAAATGCAGCAAAAAGGCACTGCGCTGTGGGTTGATTGCGGGATTTAACATGGCTCAGCGATACTGCAGGGCCAAAGCTGCTGCAAGCGCTATACGCAATTGGGTTGCCTTAGCGCAGCCTTGCCCTAGATAGCGGGCAAGAATGTAAAGGATACCAAAACCATGACACGCAGCGCCGATCACCCTGTCCACGCCCAGTTTCTAAGCCGCCATTCGCCCCGCGCCTTTGCCAGCACGGAAATGAGCGAGGGACAGATGCTGCAATTGCTGGAAGCCGCCCGCTGGGCCCCTTCGGCCAGCAACAACCAGCCGTGGCGCGCGGCCTATGGTTTGCGCGGCGATGCGGGCTTTGCACATATTGCGGCGACTTTGGCCGATTTTAACGCAGTTTGGGCCCCCAAGGCAGCGGGGCTGATTGCGTGGGCCTCGCGCAGTGTGACCACCCGCGACGGCGCGGATACGCCGAATGCTTGGGCGGGCTTTGATGCAGGCACGGCTTGGGGGCATCTGGCCTTGCAGGCGCAGGACATGGGTATGATCAGCCACGCCATGGGCGGGTTTGATGCCGCCAAACTGGCAGCCAGCTTGCATATGCCCAGCGATTTTACGCTGCACGCCGTGATTGCCGTGGGCTATCTTGGCGATGCCGCCGATCTGCCCGAAGCCCTGCGCGCGCGCGAGGCGCCAAACGGGCGCAATGCTGTTACCGATTGGGCCGCGAAGGGCAGCTTCGCCTGATTATTCCAGCTCGATCGTGCCGGGCGGCTTGGATGTGATGTCGTAAAACACACGGTTCACGCCGCCCACTTCGTTGATGATGCGTGTCATCGTCTCGCCCAGAAAGTCATGGGTAAAGGGGTAGGTGTCGGCGGTCATGCCGTCGACCGATGTCACCGCGCGCAGGGCCAGCGCATAATCATAAGTGCGCCCGTCGCCCATGACGCCCACGGTTTTCATCGGCAAAATAGCGGCAAAAGCCTGCCAGATGTCGTCATATAGGCCGTGTTTGCGAATCTGGTCGATGTAGACGGCATCAGCGCGGCGCAGAATATCCAGCTTTTCTGTGGTAATCTCGCCCGGGCAACGGATGGCAAGGCCAGGGCCAGGGAAGGGATGGCGGCCGATAAAGGCAGCCGGCAAGCCCAGCTCGCGCCCCAAAGCGCGCACCTCGTCTTTGAAAAGTTCGCGCAGCGGTTCCACCAGCTTTAGCCCCATCTTTTCGGGCAGACCGCCGACATTATGGTGCGATTTGATCGTCACCGAAGGCCCGCCCGAAAACGACACCGATTCGATGACATCAGGATACAGCGTGCCTTGGGCCAAAAACTTTGCCCCCCCCACGGCGGTGGCGTGTTTTTGGAACACATCGATAAACAGCCGCCCAATGGTTTTGCGTTTGACCTCGGGGTCAGACACGCCTTGCAGCGCAGTCAGGAACAATTCCGATTCTTCGGCATGGATCAGCGGCATCTTATAGGTGTCGCGGAACATGGTCACGACCTGCTCTGCCTCGCCCAAACGCAGCAGGCCATGATCGACAAACACGCAAGTCAACTGATCGCCAATCGCTTCGTGGATCAGCACAGCCGCGACCGAACTATCAACCCCGCCCGATAGACCACAGATCACACGTGCGTCCCCAACCTGCGCGCGGATTTTCGCAATCGCCTCGGCGCGGTAAGCGCCCATTGTCCAATCACCCTTAAACCCCGCAAGGCGCACGAAATTTTCGAACAATTTCGCGCCTTTGGGGGTATGATGCACTTCGGGGTGGAATTGCACGGCATAGAAATGGCGCGCGGGATCAGCGGTGATGGCAAAAGGCGCATTGGGCGATGTGCCATACACCTGAAATCCGGGGGCAATTTGGCTGACATGATCGCCATGGCTCATCCAAACCTGTTCGCGGGCATCGGCGAACCAGCCCTCCAAAATGGCCAAATCGTCGCCTGCGGGTGTCACAAAGGCGCGGCCAAATTCTGCTGTGCCATGGCCGCGTTCCACTTTGCCGCCCAGCATATGCATCATTGCCTGTTGGCCGTAACAAATGCCCAAAACGGGGATGTTCATGTCAAACAAGGTCGGCGGGGGCAGGGGCGCGCCTTGGGTAAACACCGAGGCAGGCCCGCCTGACAAAATCACCGCGCGGGGCGCAAAATTTGCCAAAAAGGCAGTGTCCACTTTGTTATAGGGGTGAATTTCGCAATAAACGCGCAGCTCGCGCAGGCGGCGGGCGATCAGCTGGGTGACTTGGCTGCCAAAGTCGATAATCAGAAGTTTGTCATGGTGTATCATGCGCCTTTGCCTAGCCTTTGAGGTTGTAAATCGCAAGGGCAGGGAGGCGAATTTAGGGATTGCCCCTGCGGTTTTTAGGTATTTGGGCCAAAGTGAAAGCGGATGTCGGTTTTGATTGCTGCATATGTCGCAAATGGCGCGCAGATGGCGATTTTGGGGGGCGATGGGGCTGCACAATTGGGCATAAGAGAAAAAATGACAGGAGATTGTGATGAACGAAGATGTAGGGCGGCGGGTACGGGGCGGCGGCGGGTCTGCGCGGCGGGCCGAGCGTACGGCAGTGTCTTTTGAAACTGCAAAGTTCATCCAGCGCAATATTCCCAATTTTGAGATATTGAACGATGAAGCGCTGGCCATCATCGAATGGAATGCCGATACGGTTTTGGAAGAAATCGGCGTCAATTTCATTGAAAACCCAGCCGCATTGGACCTGTGGCGCGCAGCAGGGGCAGATGTGCGCGGCGAGCGGGTGCATATTCCGCGCGGGTTGGCGCGCAAGTTGTGCGAAACCGCGCCCAAAACCTTTACCCAATATGCCCGCAACCCCGAGCGAAATGTTGATATTGGCGGGCGCAACTTGGTGCTGGCCCCCGTTTACGGCCCCCCCTTCGTGCGCGATGCGGCAGGCGGGCGGCGCTATGCCACGCTGCATGATTTCCAAAATTTCGTGAAGCTGGGCTATATGAGCAAATGGCTGCACCATTCGGGCGGCACGGTGTGCGAGCCGACCGACGTGCCTGTGAACAAGCGCCATTTGGATATGCTGCTGGCGCATATGACGCTGTCAGACAAACCATTCATGGGGTCGGTGACCGAGCCCAGCCGCGCAACCGATTCGGTGGAAATGGCCAAGCTGCTGTTTGGTAATGATTTTGTTGATCAAAACACCGTGATGACCAGCCTGATCAACATCAACAGCCCGCTGACATTTGACGGCATCATGATGGGCGCTTTGGAAGTGTACGCCCGCGCGAACCAAGCCGCGATCATCAGCCCGTTCATTGTGGGCGGCGCAATGGCCCCTGTGACGGTGGCAGGCACGCTGACCCAAGTGTTGGCCGAGGTTTTGGCAGGTGTCGCCTATAGCCAATTGGTGCGCAAAGGCGCGCCGGTGATTTTTGGGGCCTTTGTGACATCCATCGACATGAATTCGGGTGCGCCCACGTTTGGCACGCCCGAGGCTGCGCATATTACCTATGGCGCAGGGCAACTGGCACGGCGGATGGGCCTGCCGTACCGGTCGGGCGGGTCTTTCTGCGGCAGCAAATTGCCCGATGCGCAGGCGGCCTACGAGACGGCGAACAGCCTGAACATGGCGCTGCTGGCGGGGGTGAATTTCATGCTGCACGCTTGCGGGTGGCTGGAAGGCGGTCTTGTGTCGTCTTACGAGAAATTCGTGATGGACGCAGATCAGCTGGGCACGCTGCACCATTTGGCCCAAGGCATCCAAATGGATACCAACGGCCAAGCCATGGATGCGCTGCGCGAAGTGGGGCCAGGCGGGCATTTTCTGGGCTGTGAGCATACGCAGGCCAATTTCAAATCGGCCTTCTGGCGCAGTGATTTGTTCGATTATAAACCGTTCGAGACATGGTTCGAGGAAGGCGCGCGCGACACGCAAGCCCTTGCGGGCGAGCGTGTGACCAAAATGCTGGGCGACTATCAAGCCCCTGATTTGGACGCTGGCATTCGTGAGAGCCTAGAGTCCTATGTGGCGCGGCGTAAATCTGAAATGCCGGATGCATTTATCTAAAATGTGATGGGCCGCCCCGATGTGACCATGGGGGCGGCCTAGTCAGGCTGCATTGGGATGTAATTTTCTGCGAATCATTGCCCTAATCTCGATCGCCTCAGGGTTGTTTAGTGCTGCCGCAGCTGTGATCAGGCAGCAGCAGCGCGCGGCAACAGGCGCATTTCCGCCAAGACCGCGATCAGCAAATCAATGTGCTGCAGCGGCGAATAACCTAAATCGCCTCTGCGCCGCTTTTCCTCTGCCAATTCTTCTGCTTGCAGCAAATGTGGTAGGGCCAGTTCGGGTGGCAACGACATATGGCCCAATCGGCGCAAATCACGATCCCGCCGATAGTCTGTCAAACCCATCCTTGCGGCGTGGATCAGCATCTTGGGGCGCTGTAATTGTTGTACGGTAGTCCTGAAATCTGTCATCGAAGCCTCCTTAACTTGTGATTGAAGGCTAGCGTGATTCAACCTATCGTTGCACAACTTATGGTTTCAGCGCGCGCGCAAGTGGGGCACTGTTTAGAATTTAGCAACAATTCTATGTAAATGCAGCGTAACGACTTTAGGATAGGTGATGAAACATTCGGCACATAGGCAAATGCAAAAGACGCAGGTGGGGAAGGTGGTTTCCAATCTATCCGCAGCGGCGCAGTTGCCAAGCTGGCTGCCAAATGCCTTTCGGTTATATCTTGCGCATACCGAAGCGGGCCAGTCGATCCGGTCTTTGGCGCGGCAAGATGGGTTGAACGCGTCGACTGTGCTGCGTCATGTGCGCCGCTGCGAGATGCGGCGCGACGATCCGCTGATTGATGAAGCCCTATGCAGATTTCAGCGCGGCCCCCGCCGCGATTTCCCCCATATTTCCGAGGATACCATGCATCACAGCCCGATTTCCCGCTTTGGATTAAACGACGCAGAATTTGCCCAAGCCGCGCCGCGCCTGTTGCGCCGCTTGGCTGAAACGGGGGCGTTTTTGGCCATTGCCCCTGCCATGGAAAAAGCAGCCGTCATGCGTGCACTGCCCGATGGGCGGCTGATGCGCATGGCGGTGGTGGACCGCGCGCTGGCGCAGGTCTTTGCGGTAAAGGAATGGATTGCCCTGCGCGCGTGCGGCACTGGCGGCGGCAAGGTTGACACATACGAGTTGACTGCGGCAGGGCGGGCAGAATTGAAAGCGCGCATTGAAGGGGCCCCGCGCGGGATGAATGAGGCCAGCGCAGCGTTTGCCGGCGCGGATGCAGGGGGCGCCAAAGGCGAAGAAGGCCGCCGTATCCGCTATAACTTGGCCGAAAGCCCTGTGGCCGTTCTGGGGCGGCGGCGCGAAAAGGATGGCAGCCCGTATCTGCATCCCGATTTTGTGCGCGCGGCCGAACGCCTGCGCGAAGATTTTGAATTGGCGCAGATGGGCACGGCGGTGGCGCAGAACTGGGAAGGGTTTCTGACGGGCGGCGCGTCGCGCGGGCGGGGCGCTGGCCACGGCCAAACCGCCCCGCGCGATGCGCGCGCGCGCGTGTCCGCCGCACTGGCCGACCTTGGCCCCGATTTGGGCCATATCGCCCTGCGGGTCTGCTGCTATTTAGAAGGCGTGGAAGAGGCCGAGCGCCGCATGGGCTGGGCGGCGCGGTCTGGCAAAGTGGTGCTGCGCATTGCCCTGCGGCGTTTGGCACGCCATTATGAGGAGGTTTACGGCCGCTCTGGCCCGTTGATCGGGTAGGGCGCATTGCAAAATCGCGCGTGTGGTTCTATCTAGGCATCAATGTCAGGAGGGCCACATGCGCGATTTGAAACTGCCAGATGCGACAGAACCGCGCGCGCGCCCTCCCGAAAAAGCGCATCGCCCCGACAATGCCCAACCGAAAAAACCCGATTGGATTCGTGTCAAAGCCCCGACATCAGAAGGTTATACGAAAACCCGCGATATCCTGCGCGAGAAAAAACTTGTCACCGTCTGCGAAGA
>CAMAWZ010000067.1 GCA_945861995.1 Pseudorhodobacter antarcticus | reverse complement strand
CCTGGCGCCCCAGCCAACTTCTTGAAAAAATATGTAAGAAATATCGAAACAAGCGGCGCCGATGATTGGGCATCTGCGCGCGCCGCTCTGGCCTGATGATCTTGCAAATTTGGCGCACCCGAAGGGATTCGAACCCCTGACCTCTGCCTTCGGAGGGCAGCGCTCTATCCAGCTGAGCTACGGGTGCATCTGAGGATCGTATAGGGCAAAGGAGGCCACGGGGCAAGCCTTAGCCCCAAAGATCGTGGCACAGTTCTAACCCCGAAATCAGCGCATCTACTTCGGCCCGTGTGTTGTACATCGCGAAACTGGCGCGGGCAGTCGCTGTCAGGTCCATGTGCTGCATCAGCGGCATCGCGCAATGTGCGCCCGCCCGAACGGCAATGCCGCGCTTGTCCAAGATGGTTGAAATATCATGCGGATGCGCGCCGTCCATCACCATCGAGAAAATCGCGCCCTTGCTGGCCGAATTGCCCTGAACGGAAATCCAGTTCAGCCCCGCCAACCGCGCGGCGGCATAATCGCGCAAATCGCGCTCGTGTGCGGCGATATTGGCCATGCCGATGCCCGTCATATAGTCTAGCGCCACGCCAAGGCCGATTTGCTGCACGATGCCGGGGGTGCCCGCCTCGAATTTCATCGGCGGGGTGTTGTAGGTGACGCTCTCGCGCGTGACGGTATCAATCATATCGCCGCCGCCCATAAAGGGGCCCATTTCGGCCTGCCGTTCGGGGGCGATATAAATCGCGCCGCTGCCCGACGGGCCGTACAGTTTATGCCCCGTAATGGCGTAAAAATCACAGCCCAAGGCCTGCACATCAACGGGCATATGCACCGCCGCCTGCGATCCGTCCACCAGCACAGGCACGCCCTGCGCGCGCGCGCCCGCACAAATGGCGGCAACATCTACCACTGTGCCCAGCACATTGGACATGTGGGTCACGGCAATCAACTTTGTGCGCGGGGTGATCGCATCTAGCACGGCCTGCGGGTCTAAATCGCCGCTAGCATCCACATCCACCCATTTGATCACGACGCCCTGCGCGCGCAGAAAATGCCACGGCACAATATTGGCGTGGTGTTCCATGATCGACAGGATAATCTCATCCCCCGCGCCCATACGCGGGCGCGCCCAAGCATAGGAGACCAGGTTCAACGCCTCGGTCGTACCAGATGTGAACACGATATGCTGATCGGAGGGCGCGTTCAAAAAGCGGGCGATGGTGGTGCGGGCAGCCTCATAGCGTTCGGTCGAAATGGTAGAAAGTGTGTGCAAACCCCTGTGAACATTGGCATATTCCTGCGCATATCCGCGCGTTATCGCATCAATCACCACTTGGGGTTTTTGCGCCGATGCACCGTTGTCTAGATAAACCAACGGCTTGCCGTTGACCTGCCGCGACAGAATCGGAAAATCGGCGCGAACTTTGGCGACATCCAGCATTTAAACCCCCATTGGCCCGATAACGGCGGCAAGCAGTACCGCAAGCGCCATGATCAGCGCAAAACCTGTGGCAAGAATGCCAAAGAACACTTTGATAGCAGACGAGAATCCATGCATTTCCGCGATAAAATGTGACACCAGATAAAATGTCAGAACCAAACCCACCAAGGCCAGCAATGCCGACAAAGGTGGCAGGATAACCAGCAGCATCACCTGAACGATTTGCACGATCAGAATGATAAACTCCGCCCAGGCCAGCAGGGCTATGGCCTGCGGCAGCGTGCCATAACCGCCAAACCAGCGCCCGACATAGGCAATGGCAGCCGCCGCCAAGAACAGGCCCAAGGTTTGCATCCCTACCCATTGCAGGGGCGAGAATTGCGCGCCCATCACATCGGCTACCCCCATGCGCGCCGCCATGATCGACACCACGGCCGCCACAAGGGCAGTGAGCAGCGCCACGATCACCAAGGCCAATGCCGCCGTGTTCAGCGGCAAGTTCAGCGCCAGAATGCGCCGTGCGCCCGCGCGCGGATCTTGCACCGTGGCCAGCGCCTGCGCCCAAAGGCTGGCAAGATCAAACTGCATCATCATCCCCTTTGCCCACCTCAACCAAGGCCAGCGCCCAAAACACGACAAAGGCCGTCAACGCAAAGATGCCCACCAAAAACGAGTGCATCCCCAGCCCCAAAACGCCCGCCACCAAACCTTGCAGCAGCATCAAGGGTGATGCCGCAACCAGCGAGTAAAACAGCGCAACCCGCGCGCCATACCACGTGCCACGCGCGCCCAAAGCGCGGGCAATCACATGGCTGATGGCGGCGAGGACATAGGCAAAGGGCAAAAAGATCAGCATGCCATAGGCCAGCCCCAAAAGCTGCGCCAGCAGCGGCATTTCGGGGGTTTCCAGCGCAATCCGCGCCGCGCGCGGATACTGCGACACACAGGCCAAAATCATGAAAACAAACAAAAAAGTAAACGCAAACGGCTCTGATCGCCCGCGCGACAAATGCCTGCGCACGACAATGCGGTGCCCCGTCCAAGATTGGCGCATATCCGTGGTAAGAGACATTTACAGCCGCGACCTTTGCAAAACCGCCTCGATCTGGGCGCGCATATCTTCGGCCAAATCGAGGCTGGCAATTTCGCCCACCGCCTCGGCCATAAAGGCCAAAACCAGCAGCGCCTGCGCCTGCGCGCGCGGCACCCCGCGCGATTGCAGATAGAACAGCGCAGTATCGTCAATCGCACCCGAGGTTGACCCGTGGCTGCATTTCACATCATCGGCGTAAATTTCCAGTTCAGGCTTGGCCAGAAACTGGCTGTCACCGTCCAGCAGCAAGCTTTGGGAAATTTGATAGCCATCGGTTTTCTGCGCAGATTGGCGCACCAGAATCTTACCCTGAAACACGCCAACCGCACCGTTTTTCAGCACGTTCTTATAGACTTGGCGGCTTTCGCACGAGCGGCCCTGATGTGTGATGAAAATTGTGTCATCATGGTGATCGGGCCCGTCGGTCAGGCTAGCGCCCGCCACATGGGCCACCGCGTTATCGCCCACCAACTCGATCACCGTCTCATTGCGGATCAGCCGCCCATGTGCGCAAAGTGTAAAGCTTTTCAGCGCGGCATTTGCGTGCAGACAGGCGAAGAAATGCGTCACCGCCAGGGCCGCGTCATCGCTGGTTTGGCTGCGGATATGGTGCAGGGCGCTGCCAGCCGCCATGTCAACCTCGATCACCAGATTACCGCGCGCGCCAAGGCTGCCTTGCTCTAAAATGGTCGCTTCAGCCCCTGAATCCAGCTTAATGCAGTGATGCAAAATCACATCAGACTGGCCTGCTTTGGCAACGTAATTTAGCAAAATCGGCTGCGCAATCTTGCCCGTGATGTGCAGCAAAACACCCTCTTGCGCGAGAGCGGTATTCAGCGCGGCAAAGGGGCGCGCCACGGGGGTTTGGCCGCGCTCTTCCAGGCTGCCATAGATATCTTGGGCAAAATGCAGATCGGTCGTTGCTGTGGAAAGCAGTGTGATTTGTCCGCCCTCCAGCGCCAAATCACTAGAGGCTGCGGCATCAAACACACCGTCGCAAAAGGTCAACACCAAAGGGCCAAGGGCCGCACCAAGCTGCCCCTGCGGATGCTGCGCGCCAAGGTTCGGCACAGCCCCATTCAGCAAGTCAGGCGCGGTATAGCGCCAATATTCGTCGCGCCCATGCGGAAGGCCCATGGCCTGCAGGCGCGCCATCGCGCGCGCGCGGGCGTGCTGGGTAAAGCCAACGGCTTTTGGCACATCTGCGCCAAGCCGCGCGGACAAATCGGCGCGGTTTTTCTGCAGCGCGCTCATCACTCGACCTCGGCCAACAGATCGGCGTAGCCGTTGTTTTCCACCTCTAGCGCCAGTTCTGGCCCGCCCGTTTTAATGATACGGCCAGCCGCCATGATATGCACCACATCTGGCGTGATATGATCCAAAAGCCGTTGATAATGCGTGATAACCAGGAAAGAGCGGCCAGCATCGCGCAGGGCGTTCACGCCTTCGGAGACCAGTTTCATCGCGTCCACATCCAGCCCCGAATCTGTTTCATCCAAGATGCACATCTTGGGTTCCAACATGGCCATTTGCAAAATTTCGTTGCGCTTTTTCTCGCCGCCCGAAAAACCCATATTCACGGGGCGCTTTAGCATATCGGAGTCAATTTTCAGGGTCTTGGCACGTTCGCGCACCAATTTTAAAAAGTCGCCGGATGAGATTTCTTCCTTGCCGCGCGCCTTGCGCTGGGCATTCACCGCCGTGCGCAAAAAGGTCATATTGCCAACGCCCGGAATTTCGACGGGGTACTGAAAGGCCAAAAACAGACCTGCTGCCGCGCGCTCTTCGGGCTCCATCTCCAGCAATTCTGCGCCCTGCAACAGCGCAGAACCCGCGGTGACTTCATAGCCTTCACGCCCAGCCAGAACGGAGGACAGGGTCGATTTGCCAGACCCGTTTGGCCCCATAATCGCATGGACTTCGCCAGACCCGATGTTCAGGTTGACCCCGCGCAAGATAACCTTGTCTTCGTCTTGAAGTTTGACGTGCAGGTTTTTGATTTCTAACATATTATTCATCCTAAGGCCAGTTCAGGTGGTTTGGAAAAAGCGCTGCACGATCCATCCCAGTTTCTGCGGGGGAATCGAGGTGGGCACCAAATCGAATTGCGCCATGCGGCCAAAATAGGCACTGGGCGCGGCGAAATCTTGGGCCGCCTGATAGACTGGGCGGTCAAGGTAATCATCAAAGAGCACCCGCGTGGGGCGGGTAATGCTAAACAGCGTGGTCAGAAAACAGGCCACGCGAAAGCGCCCATCGATCAGCACCAGATCGGGCTGAACAAAGCCCTTTGCGCGCCAAATTTTGGTGGGATAATCGGGCCACTTGCGAAAATCGTCATCATCCAGCGGGTGGCCCCAGTCTTTGGTAGGTCCAATATCGCCGTCATGAAGATGCAGCTTGGCGGCGGGCGGATGGGCTGCGAAATAGGCGCGCATTTTTTCCAGCCAAGCGGCATCGGATTCAACCGAAAACACCGTCTTACCAGCCATTTCAGCCGCCAAAACTGTGCTACCGCCACTGCCATATTCCAAAATCACCCCTGCCTGTGCAAAGGCCGCGCGCAGCGCCTGCGACTCGGCTTCTGGCAGGGTTAATTCTGGGCGGGTGATGGCAGCGGTAGACATTACACCTGCCCCTGTGGGCTGTCGCCTTCGATGCGCATGGATGCAGGCAGGCTATCAACATACCGTGCGGGCAAGTTAGCGGGCACGGCCCCGCGCGCGACCAGATGGTCAAGGCAGAACAGGGTCAGAGAATGGCTTTCGAACACGGCGCTGGCAAGCACGGCCAGATGCATCAGCTGCGCATCCGTAAAGCCTTCTATCTGACTGATATCCTTGATATAAACCGCATCGCCATCTAGAATTTGATCGCGGAAATAGCGGTGGCGCAGCCGTGCGTTTTGGCTGTTGCGCAAGGAACGCGTTTTGGTAAACAAGAATTTGTGCAGCTCAAACCCCATGGAACGCAGTTGGGTATCAAACCCGCCCAACATCGGCTCGCCCTCGTACAGACGGAAAAAGCGCAATTCGACAATCACCACGGTTGCTGCGGCCAGAGCCTTGGTAGCATGGGCCAAAACTTCGTTCTCGGCGCCCTGCACATCGATCTTTAGCAGATCAAAGTCACCTAAACCCGCATCATCCAAGCGTTTGGTATCAAATGCGATTTCTTCGAGTAGACCCGACCAAGGCCGCATTGCAATGGCCTTTTGCCCTGCCTCATAGGCGGGCAAAAAGCTGGTCATGCCATGGTCTTGATAGACCCGCAGCATCCGCTGGCGGCCATCGCCCACGGCAAATTGGTGATAGGTTTCACGCTCGGATTTGATCTTGGCCAGTTCGGCAAAGGCCACGGGTTGGGGTTCAAACCCCACCACATCGCAGGCCCCCAAATCCAAAAGCGGCTTGTGCGCGGCATCGGCAGCCATTGGATTTGCGCCAATATCCACCACTTTGACGCGCCGCGTCAGGGGAAGGTCGCGCAGTAAGACAGCTACGGGCAGGTTGGTTTTGGGCAAATCCAAAACCAAACGCGGCGCATATTTCGCAGCACCTTCAACCCCTTGCGCGGCTTTCTTCACCTTAGCTGGCATCAGCCAACGCTCCCCTCAAGGGAAATTGCAACAAGGCTTTGTGCCTCCATCGCAAATTCCATCGGTAGGGCTTGCAGCACCTCTTTGCAAAAACCATTGACCACCAGCGCGACGGCCTCTTCTTCGCCCATCCCGCGCGAGCGGCAGTAAAACAACTGGTCATCGTCAACCTTCGACGTGGTCGCTTCGTGCTCGACACGGGATGAATTATTCTTGACCTCGATATAGGGCACTGTGTGCGCGCCGCATTGATCGCCGATCAGCAGACTGTCGCATTGGGTATAATTGCGCGCGCCCGTCGCCTTGGGGTGGATCGAAACCTGCCCGCGATAGGTGTTTTGCGCGCGCCCTGCTGAGATGCCCTTGGACACAATCCGCGATTTGGTATTGCGGCCCAGATGGATCATCTTGGTGCCGGTGTCGGCCTGCTGGGCGTTGTTGGCGATGGCAATCGAATAAAACTCGCCCTGCGATTCATGCCCGCGCAGAATGCAAGACGGGTATTTCCACGTGATCGCTGACCCCGTTTCAACCTGCGTCCACATCACCTTGGCGCGGTCACCCCGGCAATCGGCGCGTTTGGTGACGAAATTGTAAATCCCGCCAACGCCGTTTTCATCCCCTGGATACCAGTTTTGCACGGTGGAATACTTAATCTCGGCGTCTTTAAGGATTACCAACTCCACCACGGCGGCGTGCAGCTGGTGGGTTTCGCGTTTCGGCGCGGTGCAGCCTTCAAGATAGCTGACGTAAGAGCCTTCATCGGCGATGATCAGCGTGCGTTCAAACTGGCCCGTGTTTTCGGCATTGATACGGAAATAGGTTGACAGTTCCATCGGGCAGCGGGTGCCTTTGGGAATGTAAACGAACGAACCATCTGAAAACACAGCCGAATTCAGCGTGGCAAAATAGTTATCAGAAGCTGGGACAACTGTCCCAAGATACTGCTGCACCAATTCTGGATGCTCGCGCACAGCTTCAGAGATCGAGCAGAAAATCACCCCCGCCTTGGCCAGTTCCGCCTTAAAAGTGGTGCCAAGGGACACCGAATCAAACACCGCATCCACGGCCACTTTGCGGGTTTCCGCGCCTTCTGGCACCTCGACCCCCGCCAGCAGCGCCTGTTCGCGCAGCGGAATGCCCAGTTTGGCATAGGTCGCCAGCAGTTTGGGGTCTACCTCGTCTAAAGATTTTGGCTTTTCGGCCATAGATTTGGGTTTGGCATAATAATACTGGTCTTGGTAATCAATCGCCGTGTATTTCAGCATCGCCCAATGCGGCTCGGTCATCGTCAGCCAACGGCGATAGGCGGCAAGGCGCCAATCCAGCAGCCACTGGGGTTCTTCGTTCTTTGTCGAAATCAGGCGCACGATGTCTTCGGACAGGCCTTTTGGGGCATATTCGGTGTCAATATCGGTTTCCCAGCCGTGTTTGTACTTGCCCGACATGGCATTTACCGTGTCGATCGTTTCTTGATCAACGCCGTCGCGGGCAATCATTTCTGCGGTTTGGTCAACCATTTTGTCCATCCTATCCGTGCTTCAGGCGACACGCGCCAGAATTCGTTTGTAGTCTTTGGCCCAAGCATCGGCAAAGCGTAGTGCATCCGCCTCGCCCAGACCTGGCCCAATGCTGATGCGAATGGCGCTTGCCGATTGCACCGCATCATACCCCATCGCGCGCAGCACTTTACTTGCCCGCACCTTGCCCGACGAACAGGCCGACCCTGCCGAAATGGCAAAGCCCGCCAAGTCCATCGCCATCACCTGCGTCTCGCCCTTCCAGCCATCGGCGATGATGCACAGAGTGTTTGGCAGGCGCTGCGCCGTATTCCCGACTGAAATAGTCTTAAACCCATAGGCCGACAATGCCTGATCTAGAATATTTCTAATTTGGGAAACCTCTTCCCAGACGCCATTTGCCAAATCGCGCGCGGCGGCCTTTGCGCTCGCGGCAAAACCTGCAATGCCGATCAGGTTTTCCGTGCCCGCACGGCGGCCCGATTCTTGCCCGCCTCCGCGCAATTGCGCGGACAGATCAATGCCAGGCCGTAGGATCAGCGCGCCAATCCCCTTTGGCCCGCCCAGTTTATGCGCCGATGACAGGGCCATTTGGCAGCCCATCCAATTAAAGGCGATGGGCAGCTTGCCAAAGGCTTGGGTCGCGTCCACCACGGCGATGCCTTGGGGCAAGTCTTGGATGATGCCCGTTTCAGAATTTGCCAGTTGCAGCGCCGTTTTGGAAGGATCCAAAACTTGGACGCGGCCCGCACCATCCACGGGCAGGTTTGCGGCGCACCATGCCAAAACCGCCTCGTGTTCCACATCACTACAGGCCAAATTGCGCCCCGCGCAGGCCAGAGCGGCGGCTTCGGTCGCGCCCGAGGTAAAAACAATATCCGCCCCCTCGGCGCCAAAAGCGGCCGCGATATCGGCGCGCGATTTGGCCAGCAAAGCCTTGGCGGCGCGCCCCTCGCGGTGAACGGAACTGGGGTTACCCAAAACATCCATCGCCGAAATCATCGCCGCCCGCGCCTCATCGCGCAGTGGGGTCGTCGCGTTCCAATCTAAATACAGCCTGCTCATTCATCTACCACGCGGAACAGGGCAGGCACGGCGGGGCATGGCGCAAGCTGGTTACCCACCACGTCAGACAGGCGCGTTTGGTGCAAATAGACATAGACCTGCGCCGACAGCCCTTCCCACAACCGGTTGGTCATCGATTGCGCACGGGTGCCAGACACGCCCCCAGACGCCCCTGCCCCTTGATGCATTGCATCGACAGTTTCTTCAACTGCCTCAAGCACTTGGGCAATACGAATCGCATCGGGAGACTGCGCCAGCCGATAACCGCCGCCCGGGCCGCGCACCGCCTCGACCAGACCTGCGCGGCGCAATTTGACGAAAAGCTGTTCCAGATAGGGCAACGAAATATCCTGACGCTCGGCAATTTGGGCCAGCGTCATCAGATCATCGCCCTTTGACAATGCCAAATCAGCCAGCGCCACCATCGCATAACGCCCTTTGGTTGACAGTTTCACATCACACCTTATCAGTTTTCATTGACGCGCGCCCGCCTGCCCCTTAACAGACGCGGGTGCAGCCCTGTATGTATTTAGAACGGCTCTAAGTTACCCTAGCGATTTTGTCAAGAAATCGCGATCTTCCAATACGCGTGATTTTGCCTCGAAATCGCGGAACAGATAGGTGTGCAATGCCCGAAGTGATTTTCTCTGGCCCCGAAGGCCGCCTTGAAGGGCGCTACCACCCGCAAAAAGACCGCGACGCGCCAATTGCAATTGTCCTGCATCCGCACCCTGCCTATGGCGGCACGATGAACAACAAGGTGACGTATAATCTGCATTATGCGTTCTATAACCTTGGTTTTACCGTGATGCGGTTTAACTTTCGCGGCGTTGGGCGCAGCCAAGGCGAGTATGACGAAGGTATTGGCGAGCTGTCTGATGCGGCATCCGCGCTGGATTATCTGCAGGCGATGAACCAAAACTCGAAACACTGCTGGGTTGCAGGGTTTTCGTTTGGCGCGTGGATTGGGATGCAGCTGCTTATGCGGCGGCCC
>CAMAWZ010000066.1 GCA_945861995.1 Pseudorhodobacter antarcticus | reverse complement strand
TCCATGAATCCGAAAATTCTTGCTGCCGTTGTGGCAGTGGCGGCCCTTGGTATCGTTGGCTATAACTATTTGGGCACCACCGCCCCCGCGCCAGAAGCTGCCGCCGAAGCACCCGCAGCGCCCGCCGCAGCCGAGGCGCCAGCCGCCCCCGCAGCGCCTGCTGCTGCTGTTGAGCCTGCCGTTGCTGCTGAACCTGCGATCATTTTTGACCTTGGCGGCAAATTTGACAAATCGTTCAACGAAGCGGCCTTCAACGGCGCACAAAAATGGGCGACTGAAACCGGCGGCAAGTTCAAAGAACTGGAAATGCAAGACGAAGCTCAGCGCGAGCAAGCCTTGCGTAGCCTAGCCGAAGCTGGCGCAAACCCAGTTGTGATGACAGGTTTTGCCTTTGGCGATGTGCTGAACAAAGTCGCCGCCGACTTTCCCGACACCAAATTTGCGATCATCGACATGGTTGTTGATCAGCCTAACGTGAAATCGGTGGTCTTCACCGAAGATCAGGGTAGCTATTTGGTGGGGATGATGGCTGGTCTGGCATCGAAAACCAACACTGTTGGCTTTATCGGTGGCATGGATATTCCGCTGATCCGCCGTTTTGGCTGTGGTTATGCCCAAGGCGTTTTGGCGGTAAAGCCTGATGCAAAAGTGGTTCTGAACATGACAGGCACCACGCCTGCTGCTTGGAACGACCCTGTAAAAGGCGCAGAACTGGCCAAGGCACAAAAAGCCCAAGGCGCAGACGTGATCTATGCAGCCGCTGGCGGCACGGGCGTTGGCGTTCTGCAAGCTGCTGCCGACGAAGGCATCCTGTCGATCGGCGTGGACAGCAACCAGAACTATATGCACCCAGGCAAGGTTTTGACCTCGATGCTAAAGCGCGTGGACGTGGCTGTGTATAATGCGTTCAAAGAAGGCACCGAAATGGCGTCTGGCGTGACCGTGATGGATTTGGCCGCTGACGGCGTTGGCTATGCGATGGACGATAACAACGCAGCCTTGGTGACCCCGGAGATGAAAGCAGCCGTCGATAAGGCCGCAGCCGACATCAAAGCAGGTACGCTGAAGGTGCATGACTATATGTCCGACAACACCTGCCCTGCGGCCACGTTCTAATGGCGGCAGCAGACTTGGGGGGGCGGCAGGCAACTGCCGCCCTCACTTCACCCTATGCAATTGAACTAAAAGGTATATCCAAAGCCTTTGGGTCGGTTCAGGCCAACAAAGACATTAACATCGCCATTCCGCGCGGCACGATCCATGGGATCATCGGCGAAAACGGCGCTGGAAAATCGACGCTGATGTCGATTCTGTATGGCTTTTACCGCGCCGATTCGGGCCAGATTTTGGTGAACGGCGCGCCTGTTACCATCCCCGATAGCCAAAGCGCCATTCGCGCGGGCATTGGAATGGTGTTTCAACATTTCAAATTGGTGCAAAATTTTACCGTTTTGGAAAATGTGATTCTTGGGGCCGAAGATGGCCCGATGCTGAATTCCAGCTTGGCCAAGGCGCGCAAAATTCTGGGCGATCTATCGCGCGAATATGAACTGGATGTCGACCCCGATGCCTTGATCGAAAATCTTTCGGTGGGCCACCAACAGCGCGTCGAAATTCTAAAGGCCCTGTATCGCCAAGCCGAGATTTTGATTTTGGACGAACCCACAGGCGTTCTTACCCCTGATGAGGCTGACCATCTATTTCGCATTTTGCGGGGCCTGCGCGATCAGGGAAAAACGATTGTTCTGATCACCCATAAACTGCGCGAAATTATGGAAACCACCGACAATGTTTCGGTGATGCGGCGCGGCACGATGGTGGCCACGGTGAAAACCACCGAAACCTCGCCCGAAGCGCTTGCCGAATTGATGGTGGGCCGCAAAGTGCTGCTGGAAGTGGTCAAGAACCCTGCCAAATCTGGCGAAATTATCTTGTCTGTCAAAGATTTGGCCGTGAAAGATGAACATGGCGTGACCCGCCTAAAGGGCGTGTCGTTTGACATTCGCGCGGGCGAGATTTTGGGCATTGCTGGCGTTGCGGGCAATGGTCAATCTGAATTGCTAGAGGCTTTGGGCGGAATTGCGCCCGCCAGCGGTGTGGTTGTGTTGAACGGAGCTGAATTGCCGCTAACGGGGCCGCGCGCGAATGGCAAAGCGCGGCGCGATGCAGGCATCGCCCATGTTCCCGAAGACCGCCAATCGCTGGGCCTGATCATGGATTTCGCGGCTTGGGAAAACGTAGCCTTTGGCTATCACGACGATCCTCGCTATCAGAAAAACGCGTGGCTGATGGACAATGACGCCCTCCGCGCTGACACGGCGGCCAAAATGGCCACCTATGATGTGCGCCCGCCGATCCCAACTTTGGCCGCAAAAAGCTTTTCTGGCGGCAATCAGCAGAAACTCGTCGTGGCGCGCGAAATGGATCGCAATCCCGATCTATTGCTCATTGGCCAACCGACGCGCGGCGTAGATATTGGCGCGATTGAGTTTATTCATAAACAAATCATCGCCTTGCGTGATGCGGGCAAAGCGGTTCTGCTGGTGTCGGTGGAACTGGACGAGATCATGTCCCTATCCGACCGCGTTTTGGTGATGTTTGACGGGCAAATCATGGGCGAACGCCTGCCCGCCCAAACGAATGAGCGGGAATTGGGGATGATGATGGCGGGGATGGGGGCGAAATGACCAAACTTCCCACTTGGGCGGATGTGGGCCTTGTGCCGTTGATCAGCCTAACGCTGGCGGCGCTGGTTTCGGCGGGGGTTCTGCTGGCCATTGGCCAAAGCCCAATGCAGGCACTGTCGGTGATGGTCAACGGCGCGCTGGGGTCTAGCTATGCTTGGGGCTATACGCTGTATTACGCAACCTCGTTCATTTTTACGGGGCTGGCGGTAACGGTCGCCTTTCATGCGGGGCTATTTAACATTGGCGGCGAAGGGCAGGCGCAACTGGGCGGGCTTGGTGTGGCGCTGGTCTGCCTTGCCCTGCCATGGCCGCATTGGACGATTGCGCTGGTTGCCGCCATGTTTGGTGCGGCGCTGTTTGGCGCGGCTTGGGCGGCCATTCCCGCCTATCTGCAGGCCAAGCGCGGCAGCCCTATCGTGATTACCACTATTATGTTCAAATATATAGCGGCAGCGCTGTTGATTTACCTACTGGTCAACGTGCTGCGCCCCGATGGGCAAATGGACCCTGCTTCGGCCAATTTCCCAGCCGGCGCACACGTGCCGCAGTTTCAAGAAATTCCAATTTTGCAGGGGCTGTTCCAGCGCTTCGGAGCGGACGGCCTGCCACGGCTGAACGCCGAAGGCCTGCCGATGTATCAACAGGTGCCCGCAAATGTGACGTTTTTCATAGCTATTGCCGCCTGCGTTTTGGTGTGGGTGATGCTGTGGCACACGCGGCTTGGCTACGCGATCCGCGCCTTTGGCAAATCGGAAAAGGCGGCAGTTTACGCGGGTATTTCGCCGCTTCGCATCATTATGATTGCGATGCTCATATCTGGCGCGCTGGCGGGGTTGATGGCGATTAATAATGTGATGGGGCAGGCCGAACGGCTGGTGCAAAACTCGGCCTCAGGCGCGTGGTTTATCGGCATTGCCGTGGCGCTGATGGGGCGCAACCACCCCTTGGGTATTTTCCTTGCGGCTGTTTTGTTTGGCTTTTTGTTCCAAGGCGGGGCCGCTCTGGGGCTGGAAACTGACATTCCGATTGAACTGCGCACGGTGGTGCAGGGCCTTGTGATCTTGTTCACTGGCGCGCTGGATCAGATGGTCCGGATGTTACTGGGCGCATTTTTTGCGAAAAAAGGGGCGACGTGATGGATTTCGCAACTTTCCTGCAAATCAGCGACACCGCCCTGCGTTTTGCAACGCCCTTGCTGCTGGCCTGCCTTGCGGGCCTGTTTTCGGAACGCGCTGGCATTTTCGACATTGGGCTAGAGGGCAAAATGCTGATGGCCGCGATGAGCGCGGGGGCGGTCGCTGCCGTGACAGGGTCTGTCTGGTTGGGGCTGATCGCCGCTATTTTCGGTTCACTTTTGTTCGCGGCGGTGCATGGCATCGCCTCGATCACCTTTCGCGGCAATCAACTGATTGCGGGTGTGGCGCTGAATTTTGTGGCCTCTGGCATAACAGTTCTGATTGCCGAAAGTATGTTTGGCCAAGGCGGGCGCACGCCGCCATTGGAAGGCGCGGCGCGCTTTGCCAATATCGATTTGCCCTTTACCGAAACGCTGGCGACGATACCCGTTTTGGGGCCATTTTATGCCGAGGTTTTGTCAGGCCATACGATTTTGGTCTATGTCGCGCTCGCCTTGGTGCCAATATCTTGGTGGGTTTTGTATCGCACCCGCTTTGGCCTGCGGTTGCGCGCTGTGGGGGAAAACCCTGCCTCGGTGGATACGGCAGGCGTATCGGTGGTGCGGCTGCGCTTTAGCGCTGTTATCATTGCGGGCGTTTTGTGCGGGCTTGCAGGGGCCTATATGTCAACAGGTTTGCAGGCGGGCTTTGGCCGCGAAATGACGGCGGGGCGCGGCTATATCGCGCTGGCTGCATTGATTTTCGCAAAATGGCGCCCGTGGGCCGCCTTGTGGGCCACGTTGCTGTTTGGCTTCTTGCAGGCACTGGCCCTGCGGCCCGATGTGGTGGAAAGCATGACCCGTGTGGCCATTCCTGTGCCCTTCCTTGATGCGCTGCCTTATATTTTGACGGTCATCGTGCTGGCAGGTTTTGTGGGCAAGGCGATCCCGCCCCGCGCAGGAGGCGAGCCTTATGTCAAAGAGCGTTGAACTGGCAGGCAAAATCCGCGCCCGCGCGGGCGATGCGCCTGTAAAGCTGGGCCTTATTCTGGGGTCAGGCCTTGGCCATTTGGCGGGCGCGGTGGATGGGGTTTCCATTCCCTATGCTGAATTAGACGGCTTTCCCCACGCGCAAGTCTCGGGCCATAATCCCAACTTGGTGATTGGCAATCTAGAAGGCGTGCGCGTTGCGATTTTTGGCGCGCGCGAGCATTACTATGAAAACGGCAATCCATCGGCCATGCGGTTTGCGCTTCAGGTGCTGCGGGACTTGGGCGCGCATGATCTGATCGCCACCAATGCGGCGGGCAGTTTGCGCCCCGATATTGCGCCTGGCGATTTGATGTTGCTGTCAGATCACATCAACTTTTCGGGCCTAAACCCCCTGATTGGCGAGAAAACCGATGCCCGTTTTGTGCCAATGACCACGGCGCATGATGCAGGCCTGCGGGCCAGTTTGCGCGCAGCGGCGGAGCATCTTGGCATCGCTCTGCCCGAAGGGGTTTACGCTTGGTATTCTGGCCCCAGTTTTGAAACCCCTGCGGAAATTCGCGCGATCAAGATTTTGGGCGGTGACGCGGTGGGTATGTCTACCGTACCCGAAGTGATTTTGGCGCGGTTTTTGGGGCTGCGCGTGGCTGCTATTTCGACGATTACCAATATGGCCGCTGGAATGTCGAACGAGCAAATCAGCCATGAACATACCAAGGCGATGGCCCCCTTGGGCGCGGCCAAGTTGGAAAAAATTATACGAGCGTTTTTGCGAAGCCATACATTCTAGAAATTGAATTGACGCGCGGCACAAAAAGCCGCAAACCTTAGTCTACACCCTTTACAGGCTTGCGGTTATGCAAATTTATCTGCCCATTGCCGAAGTCTCTGTAAACTTGTTTTTGCTGCTGGGTCTTGGTGGGCTGGTTGGGTTTCTGTCGGGCATGTTTGGTGTCGGCGGCGGGTTCTTGATCACACCGCTTTTGATGTTTATCGACGTGCCTCCGGGCGTGGCTGTGGCCACGGGCGCAAACCAAGTTGTTGCCTCGTCTATTTCTGGCGTGCTGGCACAATTGCGGCGCAAGGGGGTAGATTTTGTCATGGGCACTGTGCTGCTGATCGGCGGCATGATCGGCAGTTTCATCGGTGTTCAGATTTTCGCCTATATGACAGCCTTAGGCCAAGTAGATGTTTTCGTTCAACTTTCCTATGTCTTTTTCTTAGGATTTATTGGCGCGACAATGTTCTGGGAATCGGCGCGCGCGATTTTGCGCAGCCAACGGCAAGGCGCGCAGCAAATCCGCCGCGCGCATGAACATAGCTGGATGCACAGCCTGCCGTTCAAGGTAAAATTTCGCAAATCTGGGCTGTTCATTTCCGTTTTGCCGCCGCTGGCACTGGGGGCGGCGGTTGGAATATTGTCGGCCATTATGGGGGTAGGCGGGGGGTTCATTCTGGTTCCCGCGATGATCTACCTTTTGGGCATGCCGACCAAAGTTGTTGTCGGGACATCGCTGTTTCAGATCATATTTGTCACGGGCTTTACAACCATCATGCATGCCGTCAACAGCCAGACGGTTGATATGATGCTGGCCTTTGTGCTGATTGTGGGCGGGGTGATTGGCGCACAGATAGGGTCGCGAATGTCAACGCGGCTGAAACCGGAACAGTTGCGAATTTTGCTGGCGCTATTGGTGCTGGCTGTCAGCATCAAGATTGCCCTTGATCTGCTGCTGATGCCGTCCGAACTGTATTCCGTCACCCGCTTGGTGCTGCCATGAGGGCGCTGCTTTTGGCACTTGCGCTGTCCATTGGCCCTGCCTTGGCCGAGGAAACGCTTGTAACGGGCCTATCGCGCGATGACGTGCAAATCACCGCCGATTTTACGGGTTCGGATATTCTGGTCTATGGCGCGGTGCAGCGCAACAGCCCTGCGCCCCAATCCCCACCTTTGGATGTGATTGTCACGCTAGAGGGTCCGTCCAGCCCAGTGACAGTGCGCCGCAAGGCACGGATCTTTGGCATTTGGGTCAATAGGGCAGCCGTCAATCTTGGCGACGTGCCCAATTATTTCGCTATTGCCAGCTCGGGTGTGCTGGAGCAGATTTTGTCGCCGGATGATGATTTAAGACATCAAATCAGCCTACCGCGGCGGCTGGCGGTAACGAAGATCACCGCCGAATCGATGGATTCTTGGGAATTTTTGCAGGCGGCGCAGCGCATTGGCAGTGCCAAGGGTAACTATGTCACCCAACAAAGCGGGGTAAAGCTGGCGGAAGACACGCTGTTTCGTGCCGATTTTGCCCTGCCTGCCAATTTGACCGAGGGTGATTTCACCGTGCGTATGTTCCTGCTGCGCGGCGGGCGGGTGATTGATACCAAAGAGCAAAGCATTGAAGTGCGCAAAACAGGGATCGAGCGGCAGCTGACCAATATGGCCCATCACCAACCATTGCTGTACGGCATTCTCTCTCTGCTGCTGGCCGCTGTTGCCGGCTGGGGCGCATCCGAGATTTTCCGTATTTGGCGCAGGTAGGCTGGTTAGGCCGTTTCCACACAGTGCCGTCGAAACGCGCGTTTCAGCAAATCCAGTTCGGCGCGCAAAAGGTCACTCTCGGCGCGCAAATCTTCGTCCAGCGCACTGCCTGCAATAATCGCAAAGCTGGCCAGCGTTTCTTGGGTTTTCAACTTTTGAACCACAAAGCTTTGCACCCCATCATTCAGCGCTCGCAGCGGTATTGGCACCGACACCAAATAATCATTATCTTGCAATGGCTTAACCGAAACCCCCTGCACGGGTGATTCCAGATGCATCACGTCAATGTCGGGCGCTTCGCCATCTGATAAGGTTAAAACACCTTGCCAAACGCCCGCACTTAAACGGGTTTTGGTGAATGTCGCCATGCGTATCCCCTAAAGTTCGGCGCGCGGGCGGCGCGTTAGCGTGACATCGCGCAGGATAATTTGGTTCATTTCTGGCCCTTCAAAGATCAGATCCAGCCAGATTTTTTCGACCCGCTTTTCATTAATTTTGGAATAGCCAAGATCAAATTCCACCATCACTTCTTCTTCGTTCAGGGGCATTTCGCGCACGATGGTTTCCACGTTCGGCCCATGTTTCACATTCAGGCGCGCAAAAATTTCCAGCGGTTTTTCCATTTCGGCGATCAAATCCACGCGGATGATGTGCTTTTGCTTTAACCCATCGGCAGCTTCGGGCGGTAAATCCAGCGCAAGCGACAAGAAAGACCCATCAAAGCGAAACACATCCAGCCGAAAGCCAAAGGGTGCAATGTCAGATTCGCGGGTGTTGCGGATTTGGCGTGCGGTCAGTTCCGAACGTTTGCAATCGTGATATACAGTTGCACCCGCGCAAACTTGGGTGCGGTTGGCAATGGCTGCGTAGCCCATCGTGGCCACTGGCCCAAGCCACAAATCGGGCCGCCAGGCCCAATCAGTTCCCATCTGGCGGCGGATCACGTTGCTTCCCATGCTGGGCAGGGCCAGCCGATATTCAGATTGATGGACGACCCGATCCAGCAGGCGGCGCAGCGCCAATGCCTGCGCATAGATCCCCCGCACTTGCGACAGTGGCGCAGTTCTTGCTTCGCTGACAAGGGTGGCCCAACGGCGCAGACTGCGCCGTTGGCTGACGCGATCCATTATCTTTTTCAGCGCAGACGCCATACCCAGCTCACAACCTGTTCGCGTTAACATTGTTCCAGAATTGAAAACAATCAATCCAATTCTGCCGCAAAAGCGTTAAATCTTTGCTGATGTCAACGGGGGGGCCACTACAGCGTGTCTGTGTCCAGCCAAATGGTCACAGGGCCATCATTGTGCAGCATCACATCCATATCTGCGCCGAAAACACCCGTTTGCACAGAAATTCCAGCGGCAGCGATTCGGGCGCAGAAATGCTCGTACAGGGGCTGGCCGATATCGGGTGGGGCCGCTGGAGAAAAGCCAGGACGGTTGCCGCGCAGATCGGCAGCAAGGGTGAATTGGCTAACAATCAGCGCAGCATTGCCCGCATCGGTCACGGCCAAATTCATTTTGCCTTCTGCGTCTTTGAAAATGCGCAGTTTGGCAATTTTGGCGGCTAGGCGGTCTGCCATCGCGGGCGTATCGCCCGCCATAGCGCAGACCAAAATCAGCAAGCCTTGGTCTATTCGCCCGACAGTTTCGCCCGCGATGGTTACGCTGGCCTGCGATACGCGTTGCAAAACAGCGCGCATTAGGCTGCCAACTCGTGCGCCCAAGGTGGGTTCGCCCCTGCGCGCGATACAGTTACAGCGGCCGCCTTTGTTCCCAGCTCCAACGCCGCATCCAATGCGGCGGCATCAAGGCTGGCCACGCCTGCCTTCGTCAGCGCCCCTCGTGCGTGCAGCGCTGCCAGAACGCCTGCGTTAAACGTATCGCCCGCGCCCACAGTATCGACAACCTCGACGCGGCGGGATGGGATAAAGCGGGCCTCAGTTGCCGTAATGGCATGCGCGCCTTTGGCCCCTTCGGTGATAAACACCACCTTCGGCCCGCTGGCCAAAATTTCGCGTGCCAGCGCCTGCAAATCGCCAGCCCCCGCATACCAAAGCAGATCTTCGTCTGACAGTTTGACAATATCGCTGCGGTCCACCATCCGCGCTATACGCGCGCGATAGCTGTCTTCTTGCCCAGCAATGAAGCCAAGGCGAATATTGGGATCAATCATAATCACGCGGCTGCCCGCCTCGCGTGATTGCAGCGCCTCATATGTGCTGGCGGCGGGATCATTCACCAAAGAAATGCCGCCGAAAAACAGGGTTGAAATGTTGGCAGGAAGGGTGGGAAGTTGGTCTTGGCTTAGCATCCGCCCCGCGGTTGCCTCGTCATAAAAGGCATAGCTTGCCTGCCCATTCACCAGCTTTACAAAGGCCACAGTTGTGGGGCGGCTTGACCGCGCGCACAGATCGG
>CAMAWZ010000065.1 GCA_945861995.1 Pseudorhodobacter antarcticus | reverse complement strand
CTCGCGCGCCGAAGTGGCGGTTAAGGTGGTTGGCAGCGATGGGCACGAGGCATCGGTGCACCCGCTGGTGGCCTTGTTGGACAATGGGGCCAGCGCCGCGCCTGATTTGCCGCGATTGCTGGACGGGCTGCAAGCGCATGGCCTGCCGGTGATTTTGGCCGTGGGTCTGCCTGATTTGCCGCGCCCGCAAACGGGGCATGGCCCAACCCAGCGCCGCGTGGATTTGCTGGCGATTGAACAGAACGCATGGGTGCTGGCCGCGCGTGATCCGCGCTGCGTTGTGGTTGCGACGCGCACGGAAATTGATTGGGCGATCAAGCGCGGGCAGATGATTGTCTGGGCCCCAAGTAAGTTGGTGCTGGACGCGGTTGATGGCCCGCAAACCCGCGCGCCGCTGCAACTGGCGCTGTGGCTGGCCGAGCAAATGGCCGCTGACCGCCTGATTGTGCACGGCGATGCAGATTCGGGGATTGGCCCGTTGCCAATCGGCTCTCACGTTACTGTTGTTACAGCCGCGTGAGGCGCGCCCACTTGCGCTGGGCTGTGCGCGTATATTACCAAGCTTTATGGAATACCTGCGCCCCATCCCTTTGTTCGACCCAGCCCGCCCTGTGGGGGCCTTGCCCCTTGCGGGTGGTTTGGGGTGGTTTGCCCAAGTCGAGGTTATCTCGCGCAGCGCGCCTGCACGCCTGATTGCAGCGGCTGATTTGCCAGCCGAAGATGCGCGGCGGTTGTCTGCGCCGCGACCCAATTTCGCGGGCCTGTCTTTGGATCGCCCGCGTTTGATGGGGATATTGAACATCACGCCCGATAGTTTTTCGGATGGCGGGCTGTTTCTGGCCCCTGATGCAGCGCTGATGCAGGCGCGGCGCATGGCGGCGGGGGCCGATATTATCGACATTGGCGGCGAAAGCACTCGTCCTGGTGCGGTAGAGGTGGCGCTGGACGATGAAATTCAGCGCACCGCCCCTGTGATTGCCGCGCTGCGGGCAGGGGGGCTGGATGGCCCGATCTCCATCGACACGCGCAAGGCTGGGGTGGCAAAGGCCGCCTTTGCGGCAGGGGCCAGTATTTTGAACGATGTCACCGCCTTGCAATTTGACCCTGCAATGGCGGGGGCGGCGGCTGCATCGGGGCGGCCTGTGATTTTGATGCATTCGATCAAAACCCCTGCCACGATGCAGGATGACCCGCACTATGACAATGTGCTGCTGGACGTTTACGATGCCTTGTCTGCGCGCGTGGCGGAGGCGGTGGCATCAGGTATTGCGCGCGATTTGATTGCCATTGATCCAGGCATAGGGTTTGGCAAAACGCTGGCGCATAACTTGACCCTGCTTTCGCGTCTGTCGCTGTTTCACAACCTTGGGCTGCCCGTTCTGCTGGGGGCGTCGCGCAAGCGGTTTATTGGCACGATTGCCCGACAGAGCGATGCTGCGCGCCGTATGCCAGGCAGTTTGGCGGTGGCCCTTGCGGGGGCTGCGCACGGCGTTCAGATGATCCGCGTGCATGATGTAGACGAGACGCGCCAAGCGTTGACGCTGTGGCAAGCCTCTATGATGGGACACGAGATATGAGCGGCAAACTTTTTGGAACAGACGGCGTGCGCGGGCGGGCGAACCAATATCCGATGACGGCGGAAATGGCGCTGAAACTGGGGGCGGCGGCGGGGCGGTATTTTCGCCGTTCGGGCATGGCGGCGCACCGCGTGGTGATTGGCAAAGACACGCGCCTGTCGGGCTATATGCTGGAGAATGCGCTGACGGCGGGGCTGACATCCACGGGGATGAATGTGTTGCTGCTGGGCCCTGTGCCGACCCCTGCAGTGGGGTTTCTGACCCGTTCGATGCGGGCGGATTTGGGGGTGATGATTTCGGCCAGCCACAACCCCGCTGATGACAATGGGATTAAGTTTTTCGGCCCTGATGGGTTTAAACTGTCTGACGCCGCCGAGGCAGAGATTGCGGCGATGACGCAGGGCGAGGTGGAATTGGCGGACGCCCCCGACATTGGCCGCGCCAAGCGGATTGACGATGCGATGGGCCGCTATGTGGAATATGCTAAGACGACCTTCCCCAGCGGGCTGCGGTTGGATGGGCTGAAAGTGGTGATCGATTGCGCCAATGGTGCGGCGTATAAGGCTGCCCCGCTGGTGCTGTGGGAACTTGGGGCCGAAGTGATCTCTGTGGGCGTTTCGCCCAATGGCCGTAATATCAACGATCGCTGCGGGTCGACCTATACCCAAACGGCTGCCGAAGCGGTGGTGGCCCACGGCGCGCATGTGGGCATTTCGCTGGACGGGGACGCCGACCGCGTGATGATTTTGGACGAGACGGGCACCGTGGCGGACGGCGATCAGATTATGGCGCTGATGGCGGCGGCATGGGCGGCGGATGGGCGGCTGCGCGGGCAGACGCTGGTGGCGACGGTGATGTCGAATTTGGGGCTGGAGCGGTATTTGGCGGGGCTGAACATTGATTTGCTGCGCACGAATGTGGGCGATCGATATGTGGTCGAGGCGATGCGCAAGGGCGGATTTAACCTTGGCGGCGAGCAATCGGGCCATATCGTGATGACCGATTATGCCACGACGGGCGACGGTCTGATCGCGGGCTTGCAGTTTCTGGCCGAGATTTCCCGCACGGGGGCAGCGGCCAGCACGCTGGTGCGCCAGTTTGAAACCGTGCCGCAAATGCTGAAAAACGTGCGCTATGCGGCAGGGAAAAAGCCGCTTGAGGCGGATGCCGTTAGGGCCGTGATCGCCGCCAATGAGGCGCGGATTGAGGGGCGCGGCCGTATCCTGATCCGCAAATCGGGCACCGAACCGTTGATCCGCGTGATGGCAGAATGCGAGGATGCGGGGCTGCTGGCGGAAGTGGTTGGCGATATTGTCGCGGCGGTGGAAGCGGCGGTTTAGGGGGGGGCTTTGCCCCCCAGCGCGTGCCGCGCTGCCCCCCAGGATATTTGCAGAGTTAGGAAGGAACAGACCGTCTGCCTGCTTCCTTGCTCGATAAATTTCCTGGGGGTGAGGCGTTTTTTGCCTTGCCAAAACGGCGAGGGGGCAACGCACCCTTTGGCGGTGAGTTTGGGCGCGGCTTACGGCTTTTCTGCGAACCGATAATCCCCCGGATAGGCCAAATTGCCGTGATGGGTGATTCTCGCGGCCTCATAGCACCAAATCTCGCCATCGCAGCCCGTGATCCAGCGGCGGCAGAAACTGGTATCCTCGCCGTGCATCACAGCGCCGCCGCGCCCGCGCAGGTGGCTGAAGAAATCGTGAAAATCGGCATCGGGATAGCCTGATCCGTTAAAGCCGGGCACAGGCACGGCAATGCCGCTGGCGACCATTTTTTCGGGGACGCAGCGTTTGAGTAGCATAAAGCCTGTGCCCGCGCCTGCGACGCGGCGAAAGCCGTCGCGGCGGACAAGCGGCCAAGGCTCGCCCGCCTCGAACACTTGGGGGATGTTATAGCGCATGGTTTCGGCCATCAGCGCGGCGGTGCTGGCGCGCTGATCTTCGGGCTTTTGCGTCTCGCGCTCGATCGCGGCGCGAAAGGCCGCCCACGGCATACGGCGCTGGGGGTAGGGGGCGACGGTGAAGTCTGCGTCAAAATCGAGGAGTTTGAAGAACAGGTCAGGCTCGAAACTCATGTCGCTGTCCAGCCGCAGGGCATGGCTGAACTGGGTTTTGGCAAGGAAGACGGACATGAGGTAATTGCGCGAAATCACCAAATCCGACCATTCATAGGTGCGCAGGGCAAAGGGAATGCAGCGCTTGGCAATGGCTTGGGTCAGGCCCAAGAGGGCGTGCACGCAAGGCGTGTCGATATGCCCGCCCGTGGGCATGAGGATGAGGAGTGTGGTCATGTGGCCCCCGCGGTTTTCGCGCTAAGGTGGCAGGGGGGGGAGGGAAGGGTCAAGGGGGGCCTTAGGAAAGGGCCGAAGGTTTCCCCTCGGCCTCCATTCTCTCAGTGCGCGCCGCCGCGCACCCTACCGCGAAGCCTTAGTTCCGCGCTTTATCCACCATCTTGCCCTTGGCAATCCACGGCATCATGTCGCGCAGGTTTTTGCCGACCAGCTCGATTTGGTGTTCGTCGTTGCTGCGGCGGGACGCCTTGATAGTTGGCTGACCAACCGCGTTTTCCAGCATAAAATCGCGCACGAATTTGCCGGATTGGATGTCGTTCAGCACGGCTTTCATGCGGGCTTTGGTTTCCACATAAGGAAGGATGCGCGGGCCGCTGACGTATTGGCCGTATTCGGCGGTGTTGGAGATGGAGTAATCCATGTTGGCAATGCCGCCTTCATAGATCAGATCGACGATCAGCTTCACTTCGTGCAGGCATTCGAAATAGGCCATTTCAGGCTCGTATCCCGCTTCAACCAGCGTCTCAAAGCCCATACGGATCAGTTCCACCAAACCGCCGCACAGAACGGCTTGTTCGCCGAACAGGTCGGTTTCGCATTCTTGACGGAAGTTGGTTTCAATACTGCCGCTGCGCCCGCCGCCGATGGCCGAGCAGTAGGACAGACCGATTTCCATCGCCTTGCCCGTTGCGTTTTGGTGCACGGCCACAAGGCAGGGCACGCCGCCGCCTTTGGTGTATTCGCCGCGCACGGTGTGGCCAGGGCCTTTGGGGGCCATCATGATCACGTCAACGCCGGCTTTGGGTTCGATCAGCCCGAAATGCACGTTCAGGCCGTGGGCGAAGGCAATGGCCGAGCCTTCGCGCAGGTTGTCGTGCACGTATTTCTTATAGGTTTCGGCCTGCAATTCGTCGGGCATGGTGAACATGATCACATCGCACCATGCGGCCGCTTCGGCGATGTCCATCACTTTCAGACCTTCGGCTTCGCATTTCTTGGCCGAGGCGGATCCTGGGCGCAGGGCGACGACGACGTTTTTCGCGCCAGAATCGCGCAGGTTGAGCGCGTGGGCATGGCCTTGGCTGCCGTAGCCCAGAATGGCGACCTTTTTGTCTTTGATCAGGTTGATGTCGCAGTCACGATCGTAATAGACGCGCATGGCGTTCCTCCATTGGTTTGATGCACGGATCATAAGGAATTGCGCAGGGATTTGGGTGCGAAATTTGACAGATTGTGGCGGAATGTGTAAGGATCATTCGTAATTTGATCTGATTGAGATAATTTCATGCAGCTTGATGAAACAGATCGTCGTATTCTGCGCCATTATTTGGAAGCGCCCGCGCAGGATCGCGCGGCGCTGGCCGAAAAGGCGGGAGTGACGGGGGCGACGCTGTGGCGGCGGCTGGATCGTTTGCAAACGGCGGGGCTGATTGGGGCGGCGAAAGCGCGGATCAACTGGCGCAAACTGGGCTATGAGGTTGAGGTGTCCTTGCGGTTCACGTTGGATAAGACCAACCCCCGCGCCTTTGACGAGTTTATCGGGGCTGCGCGTAGGGTGCCCGAAGTGGTGGCAATTGAAACCTTTTTGGGGCGCGTGGATGTGCGGCTAAACGTTATTGCCCGCGATATGGCGGCCTATCAGCAAATTTACCGCGCCCATATTCTGACCTTGCCGCATATCGCCGATATCGAGGCGTTGATGTTGATTGCCACGATTAAGGACAGCGAAGGGTTGCCGCTGTGATAGGGGCGCTGTGACGGAAATTGACGACACCGACCGCGCCATTTTGCGCGCGCTGGCGCAGGATGCCCACGCCAATGCGGGCGAGATTGGCCGCGCTTTGGGTATTTCGCAGCCCAGTGCGTGGCGGCGGATTAAGCGGCTGACAGATGCGGGGGTGCTTGGCGGCGCGCATGTGCCCGCCGACCGCGCGGGGCTTGGCTTTGGCGTGACAGTGTTTTTGGGCATTAAACTGGCGACCAAAGGCCGAACAAGTTTAGAAGAATTTGAGCGCGCCGTGCTCGCCATTCCCGAAGTGCAGGTTGTGCAGCACGTGCTGGGGCTGTTTGATTACCGCCTGCGCGTGGTGGCGCGCGATATTGCCGATTTTGAGCGGGTTTTGCGCCGCCGTATCATGGTGCTGCCTGCTGTGGGGCAGGTCGAGGCGAATGTGCTGCTGACCGAAGAGCGCCGCGATGGGCCGATCTAAGCCCTCTAAATATGGTCGCAAATAGACCTGACTTTGCGCCAGAGCCTGCCTATTGTTCCGCCAAAATCAGGAGCGCGGCGATGAAAATCAGCAAACTGGAAACCTTTGGCGATGAATTTGTGGCCTTTGTGAAGGTGACAACGGACACGGGCGATTTCGGCTGGGGGCAGATGTCGACCTATAACACCGACATCACGACCGAAGTGTTCCACCGCCAAGTCGCGCGGCATGTGATGGGGCGTTCTGCGCTGGAAATTAAAGACGCACTGGATTGGGTTTACGAGCGCGAGCATAAGTTTCAGGGCAGCTATTTGCGTCGTGCGCAGACGGGGCTGGATACGGCGCTGTGGGATTTGCACGGGAAATTGGCGGGCAAGCCGGTGGTGGAATTGCTGGGCGGCACGCCCGGAAAACTGCGCGCCTATGCGTCCAGCATGAAGCGCGACATTACGCCGCAAGATGAGGCTGCGCGGTTTGTGAAGCTGCGCGATGAGTTTGGCTTTGATGCGTTCAAATGGCGCGTTGGGGCGGAATGTGGGCGTGATGGCGATGAATGGGAAGGGCGCACGGCCGAGGTGGTGCCAGTGGTGTCAAAGGCGCTGGGCGACGGCATTGCAAAGCTGGTCGATGGCAATTCGTGCTATTCGCCTGCAAAGGCTATCGAAGTGGGCAAGATGCTGCAAGACAACGGCATTTCGCATTTCGAAGAACCCTGCCCCTATTGGGAGATGGAGCAAACGGCCGAAGTGCGCGCGGCGCTGGATTTGGACATCACGGGCGGCGAGCAGGACTGCGAATTGCAAATCTGGGCGCGGATGTTTGATTTGGGGGCGGTCGATGTGGCCCAGCCTGATGTGATGTATATGGGCGGGATCACCCGCACGCTGCAGGTGTGTGAAATGGCCGCCGCGCATGGGTTGCCCGTTACCCCCCATGCGGCCAACCTGTCCCTTGTGACCATGTGCACGATGCATCTTTTGAAAGCTATTCCCAATGCGGGTAAGTATCTGGAATTCTCGATTGAGGGTTTGGATTATTACCCGTGGCAAGATGGGCTGTTTTTGGGAGAGCCCTATCGCATTGAGGATGGCTGCGCGATTGTTCCCAGTGAACCCGGCTGGGGCGTTGAGATTAACCCCGAGTGGCTGGAACGTTCCAACTATCGCGCGACGACATTAGACTAAACTTAAGACCAAAATCTTCCGCAGGAGAGTGCTATGACATTGCCCCACGCCCATATTGACGAAGGTGGTTTGCAGGAATTTTCGGTGGTTTTTACCGACCGATCCCTCAACCATATGTCCGCCCGGTTTGGCGGTGCGATGCGCGAGATTTCGACGCTGCTGAAACAGGTTTACAACGCCGAAGCGCTGGCGCTGATCCCCGGTGGGGGCAGCTACGGGATGGAGGCAGTGGCGCGTCAGTTTGGCCAAGGGCGCAATTTGGTGGTGCGCAATGGGTGGTTTTCCTATCGCTGGAGCCAGATTTTTGACGCGTGCCAAATTGGCGAGACCGACGTGGTGATGGCCGCGCGGCAGGGCAATTCGGATACCTCGCCCTATGCCCCCCCGCCGATTGAGACTGTGGTGGCGCGTATCCGCGAAACGCGCCCACAGGCAGTGTTTGCCCCCCATGTGGAAACCAGCGCGGGGATAATCTTGCCTGATGACTATATCGCGGCGATGGCAAGCGCAGCGCATGAAGTGGGCGCGCTGATGGTGCTGGATTGCATAGCATCGGGCTGCATTTGGGTGGATATGGGCGCGCTTGGCGTGGATGTTTTGATTTCTGCCCCGCAAAAGGGCTGGTCGGCCAGCCCCTCGGCAGGGGTGGTGATGCTGTCTGCGGCGGCCGAGGCGCGGCTGGCAGAGACGACATCGAACAGCTTTGCCATTGATCTGAAGAAATGGCGCGCGATTATGGCCACCTTTGAAGGGGGCGGTCATGCCTATCATGCCACGATGCCGACCGATGCGATTATGGGTTTTCATGCCGCGATCCTAGAGACGCAGGCGATGGGCTTTGAGGCGGCCAAGGCCGCGCAGCACGAACTGGGCCGTTTGGTGCGCGAAGATTTGGCAGCGCGCGGGGTGGTTTCGGTTGCCGCCCCAGGGTTCGGCGCGCCAGGCGTGGTGGTAAGTTATACCGCCGATCCAAACATCCAAAACGGCAGTGCCTTTCGCGCGCTGGGCCTGCAAATTGCGGCAGGCGTTCCGTTGCAGGTGGGCGAGGGCGAGGGGTTCCGTACGTTCCGTCTGGGCCTGTTTGGTCTGGATAAATTGGTTGATCCTGCGGCAACGATGGCGCGGCTTACGCCTGCGCTGGATACGGTGCTGGGTCAGGCTTAGCGGATTCCTAAGCCAGCCTTCATCACGGCACGGCGCAACGGCGTGATACCGTGCAGCAGGTTAAGCCCGAATTTGCGCAGATCGCGTAAGGGCTGGGATTGGACCATCGACGCGCGGTTTAGCGCGTCGATGCCAAAGACGCGGGCGACCACCTCGGCGTGGCGTTTGCGGTTGTAGGCGGCCAGCATGGCATCATCGCCCAGACCTTCGGGGCGGGCGGTTGCCAAATCCAGCAGAGCTGCCAGATCGGCCAGAGACATGTTCAGCCCCTGCGCGCCGATGGGTGGGACGACATGGGCAGCCTCGGCAATCAGTGCCAAACGCTGCGCCGACATGGATTTGGCAAACTGCCCCATCATAGGCCATGCGCTGCGTTTGGTGATGACTGACAATTGGCCCAGAACGCCAGCAGATCGGTTATTCGCCTCTGCCTGAAACTCGGCATCTGGCAGGGCCATCAGGCGGACGGCGTTTTCGGCGGTTTCCATCCAGACAACCGAACTTGCGGGGTGGCCATTTTGGTTTTGCAAGGGAACAAGGGTAAAGGGGCCGCCTGTGCGGTGAATTTCGGTCGATACATCACCATGCGGGGTGTCGTGGCCCACGGCAAAGACAATTGCCTTTTGCGCGTAAGGGATTGTTTTAACGCCAATTCCTGCCGCCGCGCGCAGGGTGGATGCGCGCCCATCAGCGGCAATGGCAAGGCGGGCGTGGATCACTTCGCCATTTGACAGGCGGACAGTGGCTTCGGTTTCGCGAGTGGTCAGGCCCGTGCAGGATTGGCCCTGAACAAAGCGGATGTTGGGCAGTTCGGTTATGCGCTGCGTCATCTCGCGCCGCAGCAGCCAGTTGGGCAGGTTATAGCCAAAGGGCGCATCGGAAATGTCAGAGGCGATAAAATCGCGCGTGCTGCGCGGGGTAGGGGCGGCCCCGCCTGCATCGATAATGCGCCTGATTTGCAAAGGCGCGGCAAAGGGGGCAAGGCGCGCCCACAGGCCCGCCGCCCGCAAGACATCGACCGAGGGCATCAAAAACGCGGTGGTGCGCAGATCGGCCCCTGCAGCCCCCGCATCCGTGACGGGGGGGGAGGGTTCGATCAAGGTGACGGAAAACCCCGCCGCCCCAAAGGCGCAGGCCGCTGTCAGCCCCGCCACGCCGCCGCCCGAAATCACGATATCGCTGGTTATGCGCGCCATCTTGTGCCCTCACTTTTACCCAATATAGCCAAAGCGCCATACAAAGGCGAAGGGGCAAAGCGCCGCGCTTTTGGGGGCGGATTTTTGGGGGTGATCGGGCTGAGACGGCGGCACAGAAAAGGGGGCTTTCAGCCCCCTCGGAGCTGTCGCT
>CAMAWZ010000064.1 GCA_945861995.1 Pseudorhodobacter antarcticus | reverse complement strand
GCAATCAGCGCTGCTGCGTCATAGCTTTCAGGTGCGAAAGCCGAGGTGCCGTCCATGCTTGCCGCCGCTGCCAATTCCTTGAACTTGGCCGAGCCTTCGTTGTCGATGCCAGGAAGCGCGCCGATGGTTCCGTCCAGCGGTGCGCCTATAGCCTCGATCAGGCTGTCGCCGTACATGCCGTCCACCAGATAGAACTTGCTGAATGCGCCTGCATCCAAGGAACCTTGGATCATGCCTTTGCCGCCTTGGTCAACGTAACCTGCGACAACCAGCAAATCACCACCAGCCGAGGCCAGCGCGCCAACTTCGGCTGCATAGTCAGCCTTGCCGTCTTCGTGTGGTGCGTTCAGGGTGATGGTGCCGCCCTTGGCCGCGAATGCCGCTGCAAAGCTGTCAGCCAGACCCTTGCCGTAGTCATTGTTGGTATAGGTCACGGCCACGTTCATGATGCCTTTGCCAGCCAGAATGTCAGCCATAACTTCGCCCTGACGCGCGTCCGAAGGCGCGGTGCGGAAGAACAGGCCGTCATCTTCAGCGCTCGACAGTGCTGGCGAGGTTGCCGAAGGCGAGATCATGCCAATGCCGTTTGGACGTGCCACGTTTTGCAAGATAGCGCCCGTCACGCCAGAGCAATCGCCGCCAACCATGCCCTTGATGCCATCGGCGGTGACAACACGCTCGGCTGCTGCGGTGCCTGCTGCTGCGTCGCCGCAGGTGCTGTCTGCGCGCACAGAAACCAGATTGCCAAGGGTGAATTTGCCCGAAGCATTCACTTCAGCAAGTGCCATCTCGGCAGCGCCAGCCATCGTTGGGGTGATCGATTCCAGTGGGCCTGTGTAGCCCAGAACCACACCAATTTTCACGTCTTCAGCGTAAGCTGCGCCTGCCATCAATGCAACGCTTGCCGTGGCGAGAAGTAGTTTTTTCATAAGTTCGCTCCCAGTTTGGATTTTGTCCTGCCCGCTAACCTAGAGTGCGCGTTTTGAAAAGGAAAGGGGTTTGAAAAATCCGCGCGACGCCCCACATCTTATGGCAGAGTTACGGCGCGCCTGCGGCCAACCACTATAGATAGTGGCATATCATACTGTTAGGCCCAAAACTCGCCCCAAAGATGAAAGGAAGCAGGCCATGATTGGGTACCGCAGCAACCATCCCATGCGTTTGAACGCCGTTGTCTGGGCCGTTTTGGCTGCCATTATGGTAAGCAGCGGGGCGCAGGCTGCTGCCGATTCGCTGATAGATACCAGCGCGGGGCCGATGCAGATCACCTCTGTGGCGCAAGGTTTGGATGAGCCGTGGGGCATTGCGCATCTGCCAGATGGCCGCTTTTTGGTGACCGAACGCGACAGCGCCCGCTTGCGCCTGTTTGACCCAGATGGGGCGGATTTGGGCGAATTTGCAGGCTTGCCCCGTGTATCGGTTGGCGGGCAGGGCGGGCTTTTGGATGTGATGATCCCGCGCGGGTTTGCATCCGATCCGTGGGTTTATCTGACCTATGCCGCACGGGCAGGGCGCGGGCGCAGCACGGCGCTGGCGCGCGCGCGGCTGGATTTTGCTGCGATGCGGCTGACCGATGTGCAGGTGCTGTTCACCGCGCCCGAAGGTGTGCGCGGCGGCAATCATTTTGGTGCGCGCGTGATCGCGGCGCAGGACGGCTCGATCTATCTGGCATTGGGCGAGCGCGGCACAGGGTCAGACGGGCAGCAGGCCCAAGACCCAAGCCGCAGCGAAGGCAAGGTGTTTCATTTTGGCCCCGATGGCAGCCCAGCCACTCAATTGGATGGGGCCATGGCGGGCATCTTTACCTTTGGCCATCGTAACCCGCAGGGGCTGATCCAAACGGCGGCGGGCGATTTGGTTCTGGTGGAACATGGGCCGCAAGGCGGGGATGAGGTGAATATTCTGCGCAAAGGGGCCAATTACGGCTGGCCGCTGGTCACTAAGGGCGAGCAATACGGCGGCGGCATCATTGGCGTGCCTGAAATGGACGGCATGGCCGCGCCTGTTCATGTCTGGGTGCCGTCCATCGCGCCATCAGGGTTGATGGAATATCAGGGCGATCTGATCCCCGCTTGGCGCGGGAACTTGCTGACGGGCAGTTTGAACAGCGATTTTATCGCAAGGTTAGACCCCGCAAATGGCTATGCCGAAGAACGTATCGCAGCGCCGCAAACCGCCCGCGTGCGCGATGTGGTGCAGGCCCCAGATGGCAGCATTTGGTTTTTGTCGGTGATTGACGGGGCAGTGTACCGCCTTGCGCCGCAGGGAAAATAATCACTGCGCCGCAAGGCAAATAGCTAAATCTCGCCCGCGGCCTCTAGCCCCGACATCCATGCGCCATGCACGGTGCTGGGGTGATCGGGGCTGCAGGCCTCGCCTGCAAATACAATGCGCCCGTCCCAATCGGCCCCTGCAAGATCGTCGCGCGCCGTCCGCGCCGCGCCCACGGCGTGATAGCTGTATGATCCAAGCGCCAGCGGATCCGCGCGCCAACGGGTGATTTGCGACGCGATCGGCGCGGGAAAACGGCTGCCGAACATGGCGCGCAGGGCATCCGTGGCGGCAGAGACAGTCTCTTTGTCGCTGGCAGTTTCCAAATCGTCGGCACTGGCGGCCGCGTTGAACCCCAGCAAAACAGGCGCGCCCAAAACATGCGCAAGGTTCACCCATTCGGGAAACAGTTTGCGCGGCGCGTCCAGCTTTTCAAACCAATCCACAGAGGGGACATCGGGTTTTTTGTCAAACCGCAAAAAGACCTTGTTCAACAGGCCCATGCCAAGGGTATCAATCGCCGCTTGCCGTTTGCGGGCCAAAGGCTGCCCAAAGGCCACGCGCCCCGATTGCAAAACCCCCAAGGGCAAGGTGACAATCGCCGCATCCGCACGGATGCTTTGCCCACCTGCAAAATCGATCGTCACGCCTGTGTCGGTGGGCGTCAGACGAGTCACTTTGGCCCCTGTTTTGATGGTCAACCCCTGTGCCGCATAGGTGGCTAGGGCGCCATACCCATTTGGAAACAGAACATCTTCGCCAGCAAATTCTTCGCCCATATCAAAATGGCGCGCCGAAAGGCTGCCCCAATCGCCGCCATACTCGTGTTCAATGGCCAAATGAACGTTTGCGGCCAAAAGATCGATATCGGCTGCGGTTTTGACGTTCATCACGCGCAGGGCGATCAGCGCCTCTTTCAGGGATATATCAGCAGGGGCCCGCGCTGCGGCATCGCCGGCATCTTCAACCCACTCCCAAGGGTCGATCTCGTTGTATACCTTTTTGCCGCCCGCAAAGGCGGCAGAACTTTCATAACTTGTACGCACCGTTGCCGCGCCAGCGGCCTTGGCCAGTTTCTTTATCGGGTTGCCATTTGGGCCGTGAATCCAACTTGCGCCCAAATCGCAGGGCAAATCAGGCCAAAGCGTGCTGGTCACCACGCGCCCGCCGATGCGATTGCGCGCCTCGTATAGGGTTACATCCGCCCCGGCACGCGCCAGCGCGCCTGCCGCCGCCAGCCCTGCCATGCCTGCACCAATCACCGCCACAGATTTGCCCGCCGTCTTTGCGTGGGCAGGGCTGGATAGCCCAAATGCCGCCAAACCTGCTAAGGTGCGGCTTAAAATACCTCGTCTTGATAATGTCATATTGATAATCTTCCGCCCGTTGGCCCCGCCCCGCCAAGCCCGCCCCCTTGTGCGCCACGTTCGCGGTAGGGGGTGGTGTTGTAATGACTGCGGTAGCATTTTGAAAAATGTGATGGCGAGGCAAAACCACAAGCCAGCGCCACGTTGATCACGCTCATATCAGTTTGCATCAAAAGATTGCGCGCCTTTTGCAGGCGCAATTCCATGTAATATCGTTTGGGGCTGCGGTTCAAGTACCTGCGAAACAGCCGTTCTAATTGGCGGGTAGACATGCCCACTTCGTCGGCCAAATCGGCTGGCGACATTGGGTCTTCGATATTTCCTTCCATCATTTGAATGACTTGGGACAGCTTTGGGTGACGCACGCCAATGCGCGTTGGGATCGAGAGGCGCTGCGTGTCTTGGTCGGTGCGGATGGTGGAATAGATCATCTGGTCGGCCACCGAATTGGCCACTTCTTCGCCGTGATCAGACGCGATAATCCGCAGCATCAAATCCAAGCTGGAAACCCCCCCAGCCGTTGACCAGCGGTTGCCGTCCATCACAAACACCGATTTGGTGAGGTTCACCTCGCCAAATTCTTCGGCAAAGCCGTCTTGGTTTTCCCAATGGATCGTGGCTTTCTTGCCATCTAGCAGCCCCGCCTTGGCCAGAACATGCGCGCCCGTGCACAGCCCGCCAATGGCAATGCCGCGCCGCGATTCGCGCCGCAACCATGCCAGCACGGGTTTGGTTGTGTGTTTTTGAATATCGACCCCACCGCAGACCATCAGGCAGTCGTCGCGGTCTAAATCGTCCAGACCCATATCCAGCCGCAGCACCGCGCCGTTGGAGCAGGTTTTCTCTGCCCCGCCTTCGCCGCACAGTTTCCAATCATAGACGGCATGGCCCAGAACGTGGTTGGTTAGCCGCAACGGTTCAATCGCGCCTGCGAAATTGATCATTGTAAACCGATCAAGCAGCAGAAACACAAAGCGGCGCGGCGCAGTTGGGGTCGGGGTGGATGTGGCCTTGCGCTGAGTATCTGCGCGGGCGGTGATGGACATGTTGCGACCTATTGTGTCGGATTTGGCGTATCGAAACAGGAAAGTAAGCCGCCCGCAAGGGGGCAGATGGACAGTGCGGTGCTATTTTCGCCGCAAATTGTCGCAAAGCGCCTTTCCCTTGGGGGATTTTGTTCCTATACCGAAACCCGACACGCGAATTGGGGGATCTGGTATGACACAAACTTGGAGCAAAGCGGACTGGCGCAGCAAGCCACGGGTTCAGATGCCCGACTATCCCGACCATGCCGCATTGGCGGCGGTTGAGGCGCAGCTTGGCAAGTATCCTCCTTTGGTGTTTGCAGGCGAGGCGCGGCGGTTGAAAAAGCAACTGGCCCTCGCGGGCGAGGGTAAAGCCTTTTTGCTACAGGGGGGGGATTGCGCCGAAAGCTTTGCCGAATTCTCGGCCGATAATATCCGCGACACATTCCGTGTGATGCTGCAAATGGCGGTGGTGCTGACGTATGGTGCCAAAGTGCCTGTGATCAAAGTGGGCCGCATGGCGGGCCAGTTCGCCAAGCCGCGCTCGGCCCCGACCGAAGTGATTGATGGCGTGGAATACCCATCTTATCGCGGTGATATCATCAACGGGTTCGAGGCAACGCCCGCCGCACGGATGCCCGACCCTGCCCGGATGCTGCAAGCCTATACCCAAGCCGCCGCATCGCTGAACCTGCTGCGCGCCTTTTCCACAGGCGGCTTTGCTGATATTCACCGCGTTCATGCGTGGACGCTGGGCTTTGCCGAACATGACAAGGCCGACCGTTACCGCGATATTTCCAACCGCATTTCTGACGCATTGGACTTCATGAACGCGGCGGGGGTCAATTCAGATACAGCGCATAACCTTGCCACAGTGGAGTTTTATACCAGCCACGAAGCCTTGCTGCTGGAATATGAAGAGGCGTTTGCGCGGGTGGACAGCCTGACAGGCAATACTGTTGCGGGGTCTGGCCATATGATCTGGATCGGGGATCGTACCCGTCAGCCTGACGGGGCCCATGTCGAATTCTGCCGCGGGGTTCTAAACCCCATTGGTCTGAAATGCGGCCCCACCACCACAGCCGAAGATCTAAAGGTGCTGATGGCCAAGCTGAACCCTGAAAACGAGGCAGGCCGCCTGACCCTGATTGCGCGCTTTGGTGCGGGCAAGGTTGGCGATCATCTGCCGCGCCTGATCAAGACAGTTCAGGAAGAAGGCGCTAATGTGGTTTGGTCTTGTGATCCGATGCATGGCAACACGATCAAGGCGGCCTCGGGCTATAAAACCCGCCCGTTCGATCAAGTGCTGCGCGAAGTGCGCGAGTTTTTCGCCATTCACAAAGCTGAAGGCACTGTTCCAGGCGGGGTTCATTTTGAAATGACGGGGCAGGATGTGACCGAATGCACAGGCGGTTTGCGCGCCGTGTCGGATGAGAATTTGGCCGACCGCTATCACACCGCCTGCGATCCGCGCCTGAATGCCAGCCAGTCGCTGGAACTTGCGTTCTTGGTGGCCGAAGAGTTGGTCGCTCAGCGGGCGCAGCGCAAGGCTATCGCTGTTTAAGCCTGCGCTTTTTGGACGTTTAGACATGAGGGGGCGCACGCGCCCCCTCGCTGCGCTCACCCCCTGTGGATATTTAGAGAGTTAGGAAGCAGGCAGATCAGCTGCGGCTTCCTAAATGAATAAAAATGGTAAGGGGGCGTGGCGAGGGGCGAAGCCTGCGCTCATTGGCCAAACTCGTCGCGCGAATGTACAAGGCGCAAATGGCTGCGGACAGTTTCTGGCGTGCTGGCGGCGATATCGGGCAGGCGGGTGGACAGTTGCATCGGCTTTGCAATGACAAATCCTGCAGGGGCGTCCAGCGCCTCGCTGCGCATACGCGTTATGCCAAAACGGCGCGGCGTGCGCCCGATGTTGCCCGAAAGGGCCAGCGCGCCAATGGCTTGGTGATATTCGCCCCGCGCGCCGCGAATGGGCAGGAAGATCATCCGCGCAGCAAGATGGGGGCGGCCAATGCCGCGCCCGGCCTCGAGGGTGACGTCCAGCGCCGTGGCCGTTGTGAACACATCTTCCAAAACGCGGGTCAAAGCACCGCGCGCCACGGGTTCCAGAAGCATGGTCAGCGGCATACCCCGCGGATCAATGCCAATAACATCGCCCACCGCGCTGCCGGCCACGCGAAAGCGGGCCATGCCAGCGGCGATCCGTTCCACGATAAAGCAATTCTCAATCGCCCCGCCCAAACCGTTCGGGCTGACCTTTTCGCGCAGGGGTAATGCGCGGTCAACACGCAACCCTTCCCAATAGCCGCGCAGAATTTGCAGGCAGGGGATGGCTGCAGGGTCTGCCAAAGCATCTTGCATCGATGCGCCGATCTTGGGAAATTCAAAAAAAATTTAGGGCCTCTGGCGTGGTAGATGGGGCTTGGTGGGGCAGTAAAAGACCGCCCTTTTGGGCCTTTGGAAAAGGGTTAGGAATTTCTATGCCGAACATGTCCATTACTATACGAATGCGTAGAGCATTTGTGGAAAATCTGAATCTTTGGTAAACGCGGGGGTGTCGGGCGGCCTTGACCTGCGCGCGCCGCTTGGATTTAAGCACACTCAGTGTGCAAGGCGGGGGCGGTTTCATGGCATCATTTCAGGGTAACTCACCGCGCAAAGGGCTTTTGCTGATCCTGTCCTCGCCCTCTGGCGCGGGCAAATCCACGTTGGCGCGGCGGCTGATGGACTGGGATACCAGTTTGCGCTTTTCGGTGTCGGCCACCACCCGCGCCCCGCGCGCAGGCGAAGAGAATGGGCGCGAATACTACTTTAAATCCCGCGCCAATTTTCAAGAAATGGTCCGCGCGGGCGATATGCTGGAACATGCCGAGGTGTTTGGAAACCTGTATGGCAGTCCGCGCGCGCCCGTCGAGGCGGCTATGGCGGCGGGTCGCGATACGATTTTCGACATCGATTGGCAGGGCGGCCAACAAATTCGTAATTCCGCCTTGGGGCGCGATGTTGTCTCGGTGTTCGTGCTGCCGCCATCCATTGCCGAACTTGACGCGCGCCTGCGCGGGCGCGGGCAAGACAGTGACGAAGTTATCGCAGGGCGCATGCAAAAATCGCAAAGTGAAATCAGCCATTGGGCTGAATATGATTACGTCATCATCAACCGCGATATTGATGCTGCTTTTGATGAATTAACCACCATTTTGCAGGCCGAACGGATGCGCCGCGACCGCCAGCCCCATTTGGCCGACTTTGTGCGCGCCCTGAATAAGGAGTTTGAGACGCGATGATCTATGCTTTGGATGGGATCGCGCCAGATATTGGTGCGGGCGCTTGGGTAGCGCAGACGGCTGTGCTGATTGGCGCAGTCACGCTGGGGGCGGGCGCGAATATTTGGTTTGGCGCGGCCCTGCGCGGCGATAATGAACGTATCAGCGTGGGCGCGGGCAGCAATGTGCAGGAAAACTGCGTGCTGCATACGGATATGGGCTATCCTTTGGACATCGGCCAAAATTGCACCATCGGCCATAAGGCCTTGCTGCATGGCTGCACCATTGGAGAGGGCTCTCTTGTGGGCATGAGCGCCACCGTGATGAACGGCGCGCGTGTGGGGCGGTTTTGCATCATTGGGGCAGGGGCCCTTGTGACGGAAAGTAAGGATATTCCCGATTATTCATTGGTTGTCGGCGCGCCTGCCAAGGTGATCCGCCAACTTGACCCTGCTGAAACCGAAGCAAGGCTGCTTAAATCGGCCAGCCATTACCGCGCAGCTGCCGCGCGCATGGCGCAGGGTTTGGTAGGACTTTGACGCTTCTCTTTTTAGAAAAAATCCTCAGGGGGTGAGCGCGAATGCGCGAGGGGGCGCGAGCGCCCCCTGAAGCCTATCCACCCAAACTGCCTTAAATCAGTTTGCCCATCGCGACCGCCGTATCGGCCATGCGGTTGGAAAAGCCCCATTCATTGTCATACCAAGCAAGAATGCGCACCATGGTGCCGTCCAGCACTTTGGTTTGATCCATATGGAATACGCTTGAATGTGGGTCGTGGTTGAAATCGGATGACACATTGGGCTGGTCAGTATAGCCCAAAATCCCCTTCAGGCGGCCATCTGCGGCGGCGCGAATGGCGGCGTTGACCTCGTCGATTGTGGTCGCGCGGGCTGCTTCAAAAACCAGATCAACAACTGAAACATTGGGCGTTGGCACGCGGATGGCCACGCCGTCTAGCTTTCCCTTCAATTCGGGCAGAACCAGACCCACCGCCTTGGCAGCTCCTGTGCTGGTTGGAATCATCGATAGGGCCGCCGCGCGGGCGCGGTACAGGTCTTTGTGCATCGTATCCAGCGTGGGTTGATCGCCCGTATAGCTGTGGATCGTGGTCATAAAGCCGCGCGTGATGCCGATGGCCGAATGCAGCACTTGGGCCACAGGCGACAGGCAATTTGTGGTACAGCTGGCGTTCGAGACGATGATATCTTCGCGGGTCAACGTGCCGTGGTTTACCCCGTAAACTATTGTTTTATCGGCATTATCGCCTGGCGCAGAAATCAGCACCCGCTTGGATCCGTTTTCCAGATGGGGCGCGCATTTTTCCTTGCTTGTGAAAATGCCCGTGCATTCCATCACCACATCCACATCAGCCCAAGGCAATTCGGCGGGGTTGCGCAAGGCTGTCACGCGAATTGGGCCGCGGCCTACGTCAATCCAATCGGGCCCCGTTGTCACGGTGGCGGGAAAGCGCCCATGCACGGAATCAAAGCGCAGCAAATGGGCGTTGGTTTCCACTGGCCCCAAATCGTTGATGGCCACCACTTCGATATCGGTGCGCCCCGATTCAATGATGCCGCGCAAAACGTTCCGGCCAATGCGGCCAAACCCGTTGATGGCAACTTTTACAGCCATGGAAATCTCCTGATCAAAGAGCGGCACCAGCACAGGTATCGTGGCCGCAGGTTGGGGGGCGTGTAGATGCGCTGACACCACATTTCGCGCCAAGATTCAACACCCAAACGCGAAGGCTATTCCCAAAACTTCAGATAGTCGACCAAATCCAGCAGCTTAAAGACCAAAAACAGGCTTGCACTGCCGCTATTTAGCACAAAGTCCGTCAGAACTGCGGCAAAAATCAATCCAGCTACCCATGCCGCCTCCAA
>CAMAWZ010000063.1 GCA_945861995.1 Pseudorhodobacter antarcticus | reverse complement strand
ACTTGACCGAGGTTGCCCCCTGCCGAACAGCCGTGCGAACGCAGTCCATCGCCGTATCACCGCCGCCAATGACAACCACGCGCTTGCCTTTTGCATCCAGCGCGCCGCTGTCAAAATCAGGGACAGCGTCGCCAAAGGACTTGCGGTTGGATGCTGTCAGATACTCCAGCGCCTTCACAATACCCGCACCCGCGCCATCCAAATCGCGCGCCTTGTAGACGCCCGTGGCGATCAACACCGCATCATGCTTTGCCCGCACATCGGCATAAGAAATATCCACGCCCACATTACAATTCGCAACAAACGTAACGCCCGCATCTTCCAACTGCTTAATGCGCTGCATGACAACGGGTTTTTCCAGTTTGAAGCCCGGAATGCCATAGGTCAGCAGCCCGCCCGCGCGGTCATATCGGTCATAAATCGTCACCTGCACACCTGCCCGCACCAGCACATCGGCAGCCGCCAGCCCAGCGGGCCCCGCGCCAATAATGCCGATCGTTTCCGCGCGCTTGGCGGCGGGCTTAATCGGCTTGACCCAGCCCATTTCCCACGCCTTATCGGTTAGGTACTTTTCCACCGATCCAATCGTCACCGTGCCATGGCCCGATTGTTCTATCACGCAGTTCCCCTCGCACAGGCGATCCTGCGGGCATATACGGCCGCAAATTTCGGGAAAGGTATTGGTGGCTTGCGACAGCTCGTACGCTTCTTCCAAACGCCCCTCGGCAGTCAAGCGCAGCCAGTCGGGAATGTTGTTGTGCAAGGGACAATGCGATTGGCAATACGGCACGCCGCACTGGCTGCAACGGCTGGCCTGCTCTTCGGCCTTTGCGGCTGCATAGCCGCGATAAATCTCGTCGAAATCCGCCGTGCGCGCCTGCGCCTGACGTTTCTCGGGCGTCTCTTTGTGCAACGAGACAAATTTCAGCATTTTTTCCGAAGCCATCGCCCAGCCCTTTTCAAACGCAGCGTTGCGAATGCTATACGTCGGCGCGGATTCAATTAAAAGTCAGCACGACTGACATATTCGCTGGTTTTTCTAAGGGTTGGATTAAAAATTTTGCGTTAGGATGCAAAAATAGGTCAGCTTTGTATACATATCAACCTAAATCCCCAAGCTTAACCCAACCAAAGCAAGGCTCCCTATGATGATTCGCCACCAGCCGAACACGGCAAAGCCGTTCTTTCCGACATATGTCAGTACCCAGCGCACGACCAAGATCGCCACTATGAAGGCCGCTGCAAATCCAACGCCAATTTGGCCCATATCCGAGAAATCTATTACATTGCGGCTTTTAAACAAATCATAAGCCACCGCGCCCGCCATAGTAGGCAGGGATAGGAAAAACGAAAACTCCGCCGCCGCCACACGCCCCACGCCCAGCATCCGCGCGCCAACAATTGTAGCGCCCGATCGCGACACGCCCGGAACCATCGCAAGGCATTGGATAAAGCCAATCGCCAACGCTTTGCGCAGCGGCAAGGCGCTGGCGTCTTCAAACTGCACAGACGGCGCGATGCGGTCGACGAACAGCAGCACAATCCCGCCCAAAATCAGCATCACCGCAATCAGGCGCGGGGTTTCAAACAACACCTGCTTGATGAAATCATGCGCCAAAACCCCAATAACTGCAGCAGGGATAAAGGCCAGCAGCACCGAAACGGCAAAGCGCAGCGCGGCAGAGTCGCGGTGCATATTGCCCAGCACCCAGCCCAATTTGGCAAAATAAACAAACCCCAGTGCCAGCACCGCACCCAGTTGGATCACGACTTCAAAGGTTTTGCCTGTACTTTCAAACCCCAGAAAATGCCCCGCCAGCAGCAAATGCCCCGTACTGGACACGGGGATAAACTCGGTCAGCCCCTCTAGCACCCCCAAAAGGGCGGCGATCAGGTAATCCATCAGCGTTTCTTAAGGTTTTTGGCACTGTTCTTTATGGCCGCATATTGCCCCGTGGGGCGGTATGGCCACAGATATTCGGGGATAACATTATCCATGCGCGTGGCTGTCACACCCAAGTCGGCCAAGGTTTTCGCGGTGTTGCCGACAACATTGTCGCTGCGCAGCGAGGTGACTTGATCACGGGTCAACAGTCCGTTGGAAAACAGCCCGCCCGTTATGGCCGAGGCAAAATCCAAAACCCCCGCCATGATGCGCGCGGCAAAAAATGGCACATTCATCACCCAGCGGCGGCGCTGGATGACACCCAACATCTTGTGCATCAGGCTGGCAAAGCTGGCGACCTCTGGCCCGCCCAGTTCGTAAATACCTTTGGAAGTGTTCAAAATTCCGTTCACTGCCGCCTGCGCGACATCATCTACATAGACAGGCTGGAACAAGGTATCGCCGCCCACCACAGGCAAAACGGGCGACATAGTGGCCATGCCCGCAAAGCGGTTAAAGAACTGATCTTCATTGCCAAAAATCACAGAAGGGCGCAAAATAAATGCCTTAGGATAGGCCGCCAAAACCGCCGCCTCGCCCGCACCTTTGGATTTGGCGTAAAGGCTGGCGCCGTTTATGTCAGCGCCTATGGCGGAAATATGCACCAGCGCGTCAACTTTTTCCTGCGCGGCAATTGCGGCGATGCGGCCGGCGGCTTGGTTTTGGACTGCGTCGAAATTATTTTTGCCTGCGCGGTCAAATGTGCCCACGCAATTGATGACAGCATCGGCGCCAGACATAGCAGCGGCCACAGATAAGTCATTGCGAATGTTACATAAAACTGGCTCGACCTGCCCCACAGCGCCGTAGGATTTCACAAACAGCGCCTCGTTCGGGCGGCGCACAGCGATGCGCACGCGCCAGCCTGCCTGCGCCATGCGCCGCGCGATATAGCGCCCGACAAAGCCCGAACCGCCATATATAGTGACGAGTTTGCTCATATCCCGAACCCTTTGCTGCAAAATCTGCCGCTTGAATAATCCCGCTGGCGGCGCGCGGCAAGGGAAAATGGCGTGTGTTTTGCGTATGCTTTGCGTATTGCATCCGTCCCGCCACCGTCCCTACACGCGGCCCAGCGCCCCAAACCGCCAGAATCCCCGCCACCGCTGCAACTGGCGGAATTTTCCCGCCCCCGCCACTTTCCCCGTTGACGCCGCCCGCGCCCCCCGCTAAATCGCCCCCCAGTGCCCAGATGGCGGAATTGGTAGACGCACTGGTTTCAGGTACCAGCGCTGCAAGGCGTGGAGGTTCGAGTCCTCTTCTGGGCACCAATTACCAACAAAAAGCCGTGCAGTCCGAATGGGTTGCGCGGCTTTTGTCTTTTGCGATCCCCCAAATTATCCACCTTTATGGTGCCTTTGGTGGTGCGGCGGCCCGCTGGCACTGCGACGCAGCCACCCGCGCCGATTTCAGCGATCTGCGCGAAAAGCAGGGATCAAACGTAAAGCCCGCCAAACAGCGCGAAGGCTGGCCTTGGGCTGCCTAGATTGCTGCCGTTTTCAGATGCGGCAAGAGGCCAGCGCCGCTTTTTTCAGCCAAGCTGCACCCATTGGCCGTTTGGTCAAAATATCGCTTGCGTTGGCCCGCTGTGCTGTAGTTTGATCAAATGGTGGATAGGAAAGGCGGGGGTCTTGTCACAAAGCTATGGTATTTCGGTCCGGGGGGTGGTCAAGGCGTTTGGCCAAGGGCCAAGCGCGGTTCGCGCGCTGGATGATGTATCGGTCGAAATTGGCGGGGGCGAGTTTTTCACGCTGCTTGGCCCATCTGGCTGCGGAAAAACCACGCTGCTGCGCCTGATTGCGGGCTTTGAAATGCCCACAATGGGAGAGATTTTTCTGGACGGCGCAGATATTTCTGCCCTGCCACCGAGCAAGCGCCCCGTGAACACTGTGTTTCAAAGCTATGCCCTGTTTCCGCATTTGACTGTGGCCGAAAACATCGGCTTTGGCCTGAAAATGCAAGGCAAACCGCGCGCCGAGGTGGCCGAGACTGTGGCGCGGATGCTGGCGCTGATCCAGCTAGAGCCAATGGCCGCGCGGCGGGTGAACCAGCTTTCGGGCGGGCAGCAACAGCGCGTGGCACTGGCACGCGCCTTGGCCCCCCAGCCCAAAGTGCTGCTGCTGGACGAACCGCTTTCCGCGCTGGACGCCAAACTGCGCAAAGAAATGCAAAGCGAGTTGAAACGCCTGCAACAGGAAACGGGTATCACATTCGTTTTCGTCACCCATGACCAAGAAGAAGCCCTGACCATGTCAGACCGCATCGCCGTGATGAGCGCGGGGCATATCGAACAGATTGGCACCCCGCGCGAGGTCTATACCAAACCCGTCAATCGCTTTGTCGCCTCGTTCATTGGCGAGACGAACTTTTTGGGCGGCGAATGGGGGACGGGCGGGGTGAAGCTGTCGAATGGGGCGATGATCGCTGTGGACGGCAAAGGCAGCGGCGCGGTGACGCTGGCCATTCGGCCCGAACAGGTTAGGCTTTGCGCCAGTGCGGATGCGGGGGCGATGCCTGCAACTGTGACAGAACTGGTCTATTTCGGCACGGATACGCATTGCCATTTGGCGCTTGCGGGCGGCGCGCGCGTGACAGCGCGGCTGCAAAGCCAAGCGTCGGGTGACGTTGCGATTGGTGTGGGCGATCATGTCCATATCCGCGCCAGCGCGGCGCAGGTTTTGGCAGATTAGCATGGGAATGGCTGCGCGCACATCCGAGCAAACCTTGGCCCGCAAGAACACCCGCCGCGCATGGGCGCTTGTTTCGCCCGCGCTTGCGCTGTTGGCGGTTGCGGCGATTGGGCCGCTGGCGGTGGTGATTGTTTATTCCTTTCTGACGGCAGGCGAATATGGCGGGGTGGTCTGGCAGTTTTCCACCGATGCTTGGGTGAAGGTGCTGCTGGAACGGGATATTTTCGACGATTCCCTAAGTTTTGCCGATGCGCATTTGACGATTTTTTGGCGGTCGATCAGCCTGTCCTTGGTCACCACTGTTCTGACCTTTCTGGCGGGCTTTCCCACCGCGTGGTTCATCGCCACCCGCCCCGCAGCGCAACGCGCATTTTGGCTGTTTCTGATCACCATTCCGTTTTGGACAAACCTTCTGGTGCGCACTTTTGCGATCAATCAGGTGATCCGCAACGAGGGTGTGATGAACACCGTTCTGCTATGGGCTGGCGTGATCGAGACGCCTTTGCAAATGACCTACACCCAAGGCGCGTTGTTGGTTGGGATGGTTTATGTGTACCTGCCGCTGATGGTACTGCCGCTGTTTGCCGCGCTGGAACGCTTTGATCTGCGACTGCTAGAAGCGGGCTATGATCTTTACGCAAGCCGCTGGCAGGTGCTGACCCGCATCATCTTGCCCATCAGCCGCCCCGGCATCATTGCAGGATCGATCCTTGTGTTTGTGCCCTGCCTAGGCGCCTATGTGACCCCGCGCATTTTGGGCGGGGGCAAGCTGATGATGCTGGGCAATTTCATTGAATTGCAGTTTGGCCAAGGGCGCAATTGGCCCTTGGGCGCGGCGCTGTCGATTGTGCTGCTGGTGATTGTGACCATCGCGCTTTTGGTCTATGTCCGCACGATCTCGGGGGGAGATAAAGCGCGTGAATAGCCGCACCTCACATTTCCGCACGGCTGACATTCCGGGATTTTCCAGCGTGGCGATGCTGGTCTTTGCTGCGCTTTATGCGCCCATCATCGTGTTGGTGATCTATTCGTTCAACGCCTCGCCGTCGGTTGCTGAATGGTCGGGCTTTACGCTGGATTGGTATGTCAAAGCAGCGCAGAATGATCAGGTGGTCAATGCCACCATAAACTCGCTGATCGTGGCCACATCGGCGGCTGTCATTGCCACCGCAGTGGCCACATTGGCGGCCCTTGGCACAACCCGCCGCGCGCGCTATCGCGGGATAACGGCGATTTATGCCGCCATCAACCAACCGCTGATGGTTCCGGAAGTTGTCACCGCTGTGGCGCTGCTGGTTGTGACCGCGGCGCTGAAAAAGGCGACGGGCTATACGGGGCTGGGGTATTTGATTTTGGCCCATGCCGCCTTTTGCATCCCCTTTGCCTATTTGCCCATCCGCGCGCGGTTAGAGGGGATGGATCTGTCGCTGGAAACCGCGGCCGCCGATCTTTACGCCAGCGATTGGCAGGTCTTTCGCCATGTCACGCTGCCCCTGCTGGCCCCTGGAATGCTGGCAGGCGGAATGCTGGCCTTTGTCACCTCGTTTGATGATGTGGTGATCACCGAGTTCATCAAATCTCCCGGCCAAGACACCTTGCCTACCTATATGCTGGGCCAACTTCGCCGCGCCATGACCCCCGATGTCAATGCAATCTCTACCGCTTTGATGGCGGTGACGATTGTGCTGCTGTTTTTGTTTTTCCTAATCACCCGCAAAAAATCTTAAAACTCAACAAGGAGACTGACGATGAAAAAGCTAACCCTTGTGATGGCGGCCCTGCTGGCCACCACCTCGCTGGCTGCGGCCGAGGGCGAATTGTTTTTGTATAACTGGGGCAACTACACCAGCCCCGAATTGATCGCCAAGTTCGAAGCGGAACATGGCGTCAAGGTGACCATCACCGATTTCGACAGCAACGACACCGCGCTGGCCAAAGTCGAGGCGGGCGGTTCGGGCTTTGATCTTGTGGTGCCATCGGCTGGTTTTGTAAAGATTTTCGCAGACAAAGGTCTGATCCAAAAGCTGGATTTGGCCCGCCTGCCAAACCACGCCAATATCGCCCCCGCATGGAAAGATGTGCCGTGGGACGCAGGGCGCGAATGGTCTATCCCCTATCAATGGGGCACCACGGGCGTGTCGGTGAACGCCAAAGTATATGGCGGCGATATCAACACCTCGTCCATCTTCATGGACCCGCCCGCAGAATTGCAAGGCAAGATCAACGTTATCCCTGAAATGGGCGATGTGATGGCTTTGGCCACGATGTGGGCGGGCGGCGATGTATGTTCCGAAGATGCCGAGGTGATGAAAAAGGTGCGCGACAGCCTGCTGGCGGCAAAACCAAAATGGCTGTCGATGGATTACTCCACTGTCGAAAAGATGATCAACAACGACTATGCCGCCACAGTCGATTGGAACGGATCGGGCCTGCGCTCGCGGCTTGGCAACCCCGATGTGAAATGGGGCTTCCCAAAAGAGGGTTACGGCCTTTGGATGGATAACGTCGTGCTGCTGGCCGATGCGCCGAATGTCGACAACGCCTATCTGTTCATGGATTATATTATGCAGCCCGAAAACGCGGCCATGCTGTCGGCCTTTGCGCGCTATGCCAACGGCATTGCAGGGTCTGATGCGTTTATGCCCGCCGATATGAAAGACGTGGTGGAACTGAACCCACCCGCCGAGTTTGCCAACTTGGGCCAATTCGTCACCGTCTGCACGGGCAAGGCGCTGGAATACCAGAACGCGATTTGGACAGAACTGCAAAAGTAATCCAGTCTCAAAGCCGCCGCGCCGCTTTGGCTGCGGCGGCTTTTTCTTAATAAAAAGGCCCGCCATGACCCACGCTGATCTGATCCTGAAAAACGCCCGCATCTTGACCATGGATGCAGCCAATCCCACCGCCCGCGCCATTGCGCTGGGGCAGGGCAAGATTTTGGCCCTGGGCGATGAAGCGCAGGTGCTGGCCCATGCTGGCCCCGCCACCCGCATCATCGACGCAGGTGGGCGCAGCCTGATGCCGGGATTTGTGGAAAGCCATTTGCATCTGGGCCTTGGCGGCAACGAGCTGGGGCATTTGCAACTGGGCGGTCGGCGCGGCATGGACGCCATGCGCGCGGCCTTTACTGCCTTTGCCGCGCAGCATCCAAGCCGCCCTGTCCTAATGGCCCAAGGCGCCGATTATGGCATGCTGGATCATCCCGTCTCGCGCCATGATATGGATGTGATCATCGCTGATCGCCCCATCGCGATGATGGCGCATGACCATCACACAGTTTGGGCCAACACCGCCGCCCTGCGCGCCGCTGGCATCTTACACGGCGCAGACATGCCAGCGGGCCACGAGGTGGTGATGGGCGCTGATGGCATGGCCACCGGCGAGCTGCGCGAGTTCGAGGCCTTTGCCCCCGTCATCGCCCTTGCTGGCGAGACGCGCATCAACCTTGGCATCGCCACGGGGATGGAACCCAGCGTGCCGCCCACCGCAGCCGAACGCGCCGCCGATAAGGAAAAGTTCGCGGCCGGCCTGCGCCACTGCGCAGCCCACGGCATCACCAGCATGGTGAATATGGACGGCAACCGTTATACGCTGGATCTGCTGCGCGAGATGCAGGCCGAGGGCAATCTGCTGGCCCGCGTCAAGGTGCCGTTCCATTTCAAACCCAATATGCCGCTTTCGGACCTAGAACGCGCATCAAGCATGGCGCGCGATTTCAATGATGAATGGCTGTCGTCGGGCTTTGTCAAAATGTTCATGGACGGCGTGGTCGACAGCCGCACTGCCTATATGCTGAACGATTATCCAGACCAAGCGGGCCATCGATCGGAACCCTTGCTGCCGCCTGAATTGTTCAACCAAGTCGCCACCGAGATTGACAGACGCGGGCTGCAAATCGCCGTTCACGCCATTGGCGATGGGGCCGTCCGCACAACGATTGATGGATACGAGGCCGCACAGCGCGCCAATGGCCAGCGCGATGCCCGCCACCGCATCGAGCATATCGAACTGATCGACCGCGCTGATATTCCCCGCCTTGCCGCCCTTGGCATCACTGCCAGCTTGCAGCCTCCGCACCCACCCGGAGCGATGGAGTTTCCCCTAATGCCCACGTTGGAACGCATCGGCAAAGACCGCCTGCAGGATGCCTATCTGTGGGGAACACTCGCCAAGGCAGGGGCGCATATCGCCTATGCCAGCGATTGGCCCGTGACGGATGTGTCGGTCACGCGCGGGATCAAGGCCGCGCTCACCCGCACACCCTATGACGGCTGCGGCGATGAACGGCTGTCCCTTATGGAGACGCTGCGCGCCTATACGGCGGGCGGCGCATGGGCTGCGCATATGGATCACATCACGGGCACTTTGGCCGTTGGCCTTGCCGGCGATATTGTGGTGCTGGACGGCGATATCGAAACCACCCCCGCCGAAAAGATCGACGACATTGCCATAGCGCTGACCATCTGCGGTGGGCGCATCACGTATGAAGGCGGGATGATTGCTGTCTAGGGCGCGGGCGGATTAGCAGGCAAGCATGTCCAGCGCGACACCTTGCCCCTCGCCCACGCATAAGCTGAGGCCAAGATCAGTGCAGATACACCGTCATTGCCCCCTGCCGCGTGGCAGGCCGTTACAGTGGCGCTTGCACGAAACGGCGCCTTTAGCCCCGCCACCCGTTGACCCAAGCCCCCCACCCCGCTAGGACTGACCCAAACCTTAGGCAGGACACTCCCATGGCAATTTATCTTTATGAAAACGATCTGCCCGATGGGCTGACCCTTGGGCCAGTGGTGGCGATTGATACGGAAACGATGGGGCTGAACCCTGCGCGGGATCGGCTGTGTTTGGTGCAGCTTTCTAGCGGCGATGGGAATGCGCATTTGGTGCAGATTGCGCGCGGGCAGGTGGGGGCGCCGAATTTGGTGGCGCTGCTGACTGATCCTACTGTGCTAAAGCTGTTTCACTTTGGCCGCTTTGATATTGCCGCGCTGCAAGCGGCGTTTGGCGTGGCGACTGCGCCTGTGTGGTGCACGAAAATCGCGTCTCGCATGATCCGCACCTATACCGATCGCCACGGGCTGAAGTATTTGCTGCTGGAATATTGCGGCGTGGATGTGTCAAAGGCGCAGCAGACATCCGATTGGGGCAGTGCGGTGTTGACGGAAGCGCAGCGCGATTATGCGGCGTC
>CAMAWZ010000062.1 GCA_945861995.1 Pseudorhodobacter antarcticus | reverse complement strand
ACGGCCAGTGGTGTCGACACCCTGAGCGGTCAATACGCCCGTGCCCGGTATTGCCGGATTCGCAAAGGCCGATTGTTGCACAACCGCATTGTGTACGGTAACGATTTGGCCAGTCTGATCCCTGAAGGCGAAGCCAATCGTCTCGCCAGCGCTCAGCGTGGGTCCCGTCCCTGCCGGCAACAGAAGCAAAGGATTCGAGATGAGGCTGCTAGAGACGTTTGCCACGTGACTGGTGCCGCCTCCGACGCCGTTCCCAATATTGGCGCCGGTCGCATAAGAGACCTGAGCGTTAACGGGATCCCAGTAAATGGAGGTCGGGTTGGCATTCTGCAACAGCGGATGCACGCCAGACGTATCCACCCCATCGCCAAAGACGACGTCGTTGCCGGCGCCACCATTCAAGCTGTCATTGCCAGCACCGCCAGACAAAGTGTCGTTGCCCGTGTCCCCCAGCACCAGATCATTGCCAGCATTGCCCGTCATGACATCATTGTCTGATCCGCCGTAAACGGTGTCATTGCCCAAGCCAGCGTTGATCGTGTCATTGCCCGCATTGCCGTAAATGGTGTCGTTCAGACCATCTGCGCCATCAATGATGTCGCCTTGCGCGTCGGTAAATCCAATGCCCATGTTTTGCGCGGCAGAGGTGCCATCAACAGAGCCTACAACCAGTGGATCGCGCAGCACGCTTTCAATTTCCGAGAAGGTGACCGTAACCGTCTGGCCGCTGCTGTTGGTATAAGTGGCCGTTCCCGCCTCGTTATTGCCGCCGCCAAAGGTGACGTTGACATTGCGCAGACCGCGCATGTCCAAAACATCGCCCGCGCTGCCGTTGGAGGGATCGCTCGCATCTTCGCCCGTCTCGCCGCCGATAACGGTGACGTTGGCGTTACCTGTCAGGGTTGCGTCCATTGTGAAGACGTCATCGCCCGCTTCGCCGCGCGCAATATCGCCTGCGCCCGCGATCAGATCATCATCGCCCGCGCCGCCATACAGCGTATCATTGCCATCGCCGCCCGAAATCGTGTCGCTGCCGCTAAATTGGGGCAGCGTCGCAAAATAGCTTTCTACAGTATTGGTTTGACCAGCAGGCGCTGTAACGTCCGGGCTAACGCCCATTTCAGTGTCGGTATCGAAGAACGGGAACCCGGGCGTAATTTCCGTTGGTGGCGATCCGTTGTTCTCGTTGAATTTCAATAGGAATGCGACAGTGCGGCCAGTGGTGTCGACACCCTGAGCGGTCAATACGCCCGTGCCTGGTGTTCCAGCATTCGCAAAGGCCGATTGTTGCACAACCGCATTGTGTACGGTAACGATTTGACCGTTCTCGTCCCTAAAGGCGAAGCCAATCGTCTCGCCAACGCTCAGCGTGGGTCCCGTCCCTGCCGGCAACAGAAGCAAAGGATTCGAGATGAGGCTGCTAGAGACGTTTGCAATGTGATACGTGCCGCCTACGCGGCCGTCTCCAATATTGGCCCCTGTCGCATAAGACACCCTAGCGTTAACGGGGCCCCAGTAAATGGAGGTCGCGTTAGCATTCCGCAACAGCGGATGCACGCCAGACGTATCCACCCCATCGCCAAAGACGACGTCGTTGCCGGCGCCACCATGTGCCTGGTCATTGCCAGCCCCACCGTAAAGCGTGTCGTTGCCCGCGCCGCCATAGACAAGGTCATTTCCCAGACCAGCGTTGATGGTTTCCGCGCCTGCATTGCCATAAATTGTGTCGTTCATAGCATCATTCCCATCAATTTTACATTTCCATCAATCTGGTCGCCTTCGGCATCGGTAAAGCCCGCTGACATGCCTTGAGCAGCGTCTGTCCTGTTGACATCACCATTGCCGCACAGGATCGTCTCGATGCCTTCAAAGTTTAGAACCGATCCGTTTTGCAAGGTGACGGTGCCGCGCAATGGGCCTGCGTCAGTGAGGCTTGCCGATTGGACGACGGTGATATTGCCCGCGTTGCGTAGATCGCGCAGGTCATTGTCCATCGTACCGCCCGCGCCGTTTGGCGAAACCAGACTGTAACTGCCCCAGTTGTCAAAGGGATCAGCCGCCAATCCAAACGCGTCGAACCGTTCTAGATTGGTGAAGTAGGGTGACGAGTTAAAGAACCAGATAAGGGACATGTATTTTCTCCGTCGGGGCCGAGGCCTTTAAGATTGCGTTGTGCCCAGTTGGGCCATGAAGGGGTGGGGATTTCGGGTGTCAGCTGCGCCCTTTGGGGCGCGTTTGACCAAAAATGGGTGAGGGCGGGTTTAATCTGCGCGCGGCTTGGTCAAAGCTTCGCGCAAAACTGTGCAGCCCAAAACTGTACTGGCCAAAGCTATTTGCAGGCTGGGAATTTGCCATCTTTAATCCTTTGGGCCAAAGCCGCCCGAAACAGCGCAGCGTTTGGCGATGTGTCTTTGCAATAAGGGGCGAAGGCAGCAGCACTCGCCCCAGAACGGCTGGGTTACGTGAAAAGTTGGGCCTGTTTTGGTCCATCGCGATTGGATTTTTCTTGTTTGGGGGCACGATAATGCCGTGTGATTCGTCTGTAAACTGTTCAATGCGAATCAATCGCCAATTTTAGGCGAAAATACGGCAGATGTGGTGATTCTACGGCGTTTTACATCTATTGGTTGTTTTATTGGGCTGAAAAATGATCTAAAAACACTGTTTTTCTCTATATGACATAATTGACTATACAAAAGATAACTGCCTTCTGTTGGCCATCCCTGCTGTTGTCCGCCATCAAACGCAAACGCAAACGCAAAAGGCCCCACCTTTCGGCGGGGCCTTGCATACTAGTTCTGCGCGAGGTTTACGCCAGCGCGGCTTTTGCCTGAGCGGCGATAGCGTTGAAAGCATCAGGCTCGTGGACGGCCAGATCAGCCAAAACCTTACGATCCACTTCGATGCCAGCCTTGGCCAGACCGTTGATGAAGCGCGAGTAGGTCATTTCAATATCAAACAAACGCACAGCAGCGTTGATACGCTGGATCCACAACGCGCGGAAATTGCGCTTGCGGGTCTTACGGTCGCGTGTGGCGTATTGGTTGGCTTTGTCGACGGCCTGCGTGGCCGTGCGGAAGTTGGTCGAGCGGGCGGCGTAGTAGCCAGCCGCCGCCTTGATCACCTTGCGGTGACGGGCGTGGGTGACCTTACCGGATTTAACGCGGGACATATGCTATCTCCTTACCGGTTATAGGGCATGTATTTTTTGACGATCTTCGCATCGGAAGGATTCAAGAGCATCGTTCCCGATGCATCGCGAATGAACTTCGTGCTGCGCTTGATCATACCGTGCCGTTTGCCAGCAACGCCAGCTTTGACACGGCCCGAGGCGGTAAAGCTGAAACGCTTTTTCGCCGCTGACTTGGTCTTCATCTTGGGCATTTCCATCTCCATGGTTTCAGGCGCGGACTTGGCATGCCACTTTGGCCAGCCGCGCGGGTAATCAAGCCGCTGCTATAGGCGCAGCGTTTGTAAAGAGCAAGGGCGATTCTAAGCTGTTCTTGACGCAACTAAAACGGTCGTGCTATTTTTTCCAAAATGGAAACTATATGAGGTGAGCCGTGCGCGATGAAATGCTAAAGATCTTTGAACATTCCGATTGGTCGCGCGGCAAAGAGGGTGTTTCAAGATCGGGCTTTGGGGCCACACGGCACGCCACGCGCCATATTCGTAATGCCATGCCAAGGTTGCTGGAAACCTATAAGGTAAAGCGGTTGGTCGATGCCCCCTGCGGCGATTTCTTTTGGATGAAATATGTGGATTTGACGGGGGTTGAATATTGGGGCTGGGAGGTTTCCGAATCCCTGATCGAAGCCAATAAGAAAAACTACGGCAGCCCTACGAAGCATTTCTCGTTGGGCGATATCACCTCCGACCCGTTTCCAGATGCCGATATGCTGATGGTGCGCGATTGTTTGGTGCTGTTGAAATTTGATATGCGCTGGGCGTTTTTCGAAAATTTCGTGGCCTCGAACATTCCTTGGTTGCTGATTACCTCGTGGATCGCGCCCGTGAACCCGTGGGTGTACAAGAATGGCGGGCACAAGTCGCACAGTATGACGGCTGCGCCCTTTAGCTTTGGCAAGCCCGTTGAGTTTATTCTGGAAACCGCCAAGGTGTTGCCCGAGGGCGAGGAAAACAACCCAGACTCGCTGCATCGCGGTATGGGCGTTTGGCACCGTGACCAGATTGCGGCGCGGGTGGCCGAATTTGTGGCGGCTGGGCGACCGATTGATGACCCCCGAAAGGCAGCGGATTGATCTTTGCCGCGCTGCTAGACCCAGATGCACAACCTATGATAGCTGTGCCGAAATCATAGAGGTTTGCGAAAATGCGCGAAGACTTACAAAAGGTGTTTGAACATCGCGATTGGTCGCGCGGCACGGAAGGCGTTTCTAAATCGGGGTTTAACGCCAGTTTGCGCGCCACAAAGCGCCTGCGCGCAGCCCTTCCAAGGTTGTTTGCAACCTACCAGATCAAGCGTTTTGTCGATGCGCCTTGCGGTGATTTCTTTTGGATGCAGCATGTTGATTTAAGCGGAATCGAGTATTGGGGCTGGGAAATTTCCAATACTTTGAACGACTTTAATCAGCAATTTGCCAGCGAGACGCGCCATTTTGCGTTGGGGGACATCACATCTGATACGCTGCCCGCTGCCGATATGCTGATGGTGCGCGATTGTTTGGTGCATTTGACCTTTGACATGCGCTGGGCGTTTTTTGAAAACTTTGTGGCATCAAACATTGAATGGCTGCTGGTGACATCGTGGATCAGGCCCGAAAACCGCTGGGTCTACAAGAACGGCGGCGAGAAAAGCTTTAACATGCAGGCCGCGCCGTTCAGCTTTGGTGCGCCGCGCGAGTTTATTTTGGAAACCGCCGATAGCCTGCCTGCGGGCGAAGAAAACAACCCCGAAACCCTGCATCGCGGGATGGGGTTGTGGCACCGCGATTCTATCGCCGCGCGGGTCGCCGAATTTGTAGCGGCAGGGCGGCCCATTGACGCGCCGAAACGCGATTGAGGGGGGAAGCAAGCTTCCCGTGCCTTGATATTTGGAGAGTTAGGAAGCGCGCGCGCGGGTTAGTTCATAATTCGCGCGAGGATTTCCACGAAAGAATGGGGTACGCGCGCAAGGTTGTAATCGCCCTGCGCGCCATAAATTCCTAAACTCACTGTGCCCAGACCCAGAACAAAGACGAGAAGTGCCACATACGGAAACCGTTCATCGGCAAAGGCCGACAGGGCGGATGGCAATGACAGCGATGCAACCAAAAGACCAACCACAACGAAAAGATCGGTGTCGATGGTCATTGGCGTGCCTATTCAGGATCGACTTGGCTGATAAGCCGTTCGTCACAGGGGGCGACGCGCAAGATATTGGTTGTGCCTTTGACGTTAAACGGAACGCCTGCGGTCAGCACGATCATATCTTCCAGATCGGCAAACCCATCCGAGCGCGCAGCGCGCACGGCCGCGATGACGGCACCCTTAAAGCGGTCTTGCGGCGGGGTGATGGCGCAATGCGTGCCCCAGATCAGCGACATTCTGCGCGCGGTTGACATCAGCGGGGTCAGCGCGATGATAGGCACGCGGGGCCGTTCGCGTGCGATCAAGCTGGCGGTGTCGCCCGATTGGGTAAAGCAGGCGATGGCCTTAATATTCGTTGCTTCGGCAATTTCGCGGGCGGCGGCAACGATACCATCTGCGATGGTCTGGCGATGCACCGAGCGTGACGCCTCGATGATTTGACGATAGGTCGGGTCATGCTCCACCGACATGGCCACGTTGTTCATCGTGGTAACGGCTTCGATAGGGTATTTGCCTGCCGCCGATTCGGCCGACAGCATCACAGCATCTGCGCCTTCGTAAATCGCGGTGGCCACGTCCGACACTTCGGCGCGGGTGGGCACGGGGCTTTCGATCATGGATTCCAGCATTTGCGTGGCCACGATCACGGGTTTGGCTGCAGCGCGCGCCTCGCGCACCAGACGTTTTTGGATGGGCGGCACAGAGGTGACGGGCAATTCAACGCCCAAATCACCGCGCGCGACCATGATGCCATCGGACACCTGCAAAATCGATGTATAGGCTTTGACAGCAGCAGGTTTTTCGATTTTTGACAAAACCGCCGCGCGGCCCTTGGCAAGCTGCTTGGCCTCGATCACGTCTTCGGCGCGCTGCACGAACGACAGCGCCAGCCAATCCACGCCCAAAGTGCAGGCAAATTCCAAATCTTCGCGGTCTTTGGCCGATAGCGCCGCGAGGGGCAGCACGACGTCGGGCACGTTCACGCCCTTGCGGTTGGAGATTATCCCGCCGACTGTCACGGTGCAATTGGCGAAATCTTTGCCGCACTCTTTGACGATCAGGCGGATTTTACCATCGTTGACCAGCAGCGACGAGCCAGGCTCGAGGGCTGCGAAAATTTCAGGGTGGGGCAATTGCACGCGTGTTGCATCGCCAGGTTCTGCGTTGAGATCCAAGCGGAAGGCCGCGCCTTCGACCAATTCTTCGCCGGTGGGGCTGGCAAAGGTACCGACGCGCAGTTTTGGCCCCTGAAGGTCGGCCAAAACGCAGATTGGGCGGCCAACGTCCGCCTCGACTTTGCGAATGATGTCAAAGCGCGCGCGCTGTTCGGCGTGGGTTCCGTGGCTCATGTTCAGGCGGAACACATCTGCCCCTGCCTCGAACAAAGCGCGGATCATTTCATAGGTGCTGGATGCAGGGCCCAATGTGGCCACGATCTTGACGTTCCGAAGGCGTCTCATGCCATCTTCCTTTTATCGCGTTTATGTTTCGTGGTGGGCCACGCGTCTTATGGCGCAAGATGCGCTGCGGGGCAACTGGCGCTTTGCGCAAATGCAGCATAAAAGTGAGATGTTACGATTATATGAGGAAACAATGGTCGCTTGTCAGATTGAAGGGGCAAATCGCGCGGGGCGGTTCTTGATTACCTGCGATCATGCCAGCAATCATGTGCCCGATTGGGTGGCAGGGGGCGATCTGGGCATCTCGCCCGAAGATATGGCGCGCCACATTGCCTATGATGTGGGGGCGGCGGGGGCGGCGCGCGCGCTGGGGGCTGCGCTGGATAGTCCTGTGATTTGTTCGCACTTCTCGCGCCTTGTGATTGACCCGAACCGCGGGCTGGATGACCCGACGCTGATCATGCGCCTTTATGATGGCACAATCATTCCTGCCAACCGATATATTGGTGCGGATGAAGTGCAATCGCGCATTGATTGGCTTTATCTGCCCTATCATGCCGCATTGGCAGAATTGGCGGCAAAGCGTGCCGATACTGTTATTATTGCGATCCATTCCTTTACGCCCCGCTTGCGTGGACGCGAGCCGCGCCCGTGGCAGGTGGGGGTGTTGTTTGACCACAGGTCTGATCGTTTGTCGCAAGCGTTAATGACGCAGTTGCGCGCCGCAGGTGATATTTGTGTGGGCGAAAATGAACCCTATGCGGGCCATCTTGCGGGGGATGCGATTGACCAGCACGCCTTGCAGATGGGGCGTGACAACACGCTAATAGAAATTCGCAACGATCTGATTTCGGACAGCGCGGGGCAAGCCTATTGGGCGCAGCGTTTGGCCCCCATGATCGGACGCGCAGTGGCTGCATAATCTGGTGCGCGCTGCGGCGCGGGCGACTGATTCTGCTTGGTAATTTCTAAGGGGCGTTGGGTTGATGGCACCGCGACAGCGCTGTTTCCATCAGTGACGCAATCTTAAGCCAAGCCCGTCATTGTTGCGAAAGCGTGAAATTGAAGGGAGAAATTTTCGCCCGCGCTGTCGTTATCATTTGACGAATCTAAGGAATAGTTACAATTTACCCTAAAGAGTATGATATTTTCGCCTTTGCTCTGTTTTTCGCTCGTTTGGCTCATTTTGGGCAGTTTGTGTTAGGAGGTTTTCGTGGAACTGTTGCTTCTTTTGCCGCTGCTTGTGGGCGTTGGCTTGCTTGAGCTTTTCACATCCGATCCTGCAAATTCGTCCGAAGACCCAAAGCCTGATGACAATGGCCCAACGGCCACTGTGTTTTCTGGCGATCAAAATGCCGAAGAGATTGAAGGCGGCGGGGGTGACGACGTTGTTGCGGGCGGTGGTAACAACGACACTTTGTCAGGGGGTGATGCCGACGATCTGCTGCTGGGCGAGGCGGGCAATGACATTATGTCAGCCACCCAAGGCTATGACACGCTGCTAGGCGGCGGCGGCGATGACAAGATCTATGGCGGGCGCGGCCAAGATTTGCTGGTTGGCGGTGCGGGGAATGATTTCCTGCTGGGCGGTGAAGGCGCTGATACCATTTCGGGATCAACGGGCGCTGACACTCTTGAGGGGTTCAAAGGCAATGACCTGATCTCTGGCCTGGATATCCGCAAGGATGCGGATGCACTGGCGGTGAATTTGCTGGCCAGCGCAAGCGGGGCTGCCCAAATCTCGCAAAATTTGGAAGATTATGTAGCGACGAATTTTGATATCAGCGCAACTCCCGATATTCTGGCGCGGATGGAAGGTGGTCTGACCAGCGCCAATACCGCAGACAATGCGGATGATGTGCTGTTCGGGGGGCGCGGTGATGACACATTGCTGGGCGATTTTTCGGATACGATGACAGGCGGGCTGGGTAAGGATGAGTTTGGAATACTGTCGAGCGGCGCGAATGAGGCCGTGACGGTGAAAGATTTGGATCCGTCGCTGGATGCGCTGAATATTATCGTACCTGCTGGCACGAACCCTGCCGTCACCTTGGTCAATGGGGCAACACCTGACGCTGGCGTTTCGGTGGTGATTGCTGGCGATGTGGTTGCCGTTCTGAAAGGGCTGACCGCCGCGAACATACCCACAGGGTTTATCAAGGTGACAGTAGGCTAATCTGGCGGGCTAATCTGACGGGTCAAGCTGACACATCTGGCGCGGCAAAAAAAGCGCACGGCAAAGCGGCTAAACCGCCGCTTTGCGCATTTCTTCCAAATAAATCTCGCGCATACGGGTGGCGATGGGGCCAACTTTGCCCGCCGACAGGGCCGCGCCGTCAATTTCTACAACGGGCATAACAAACGCACTGGCTGAAGTGATAAACGCCTCGTCAGCCGATTTCGCCTCGTCCAAGGTAAAGGGGCGCTCTTCGACTTTCATCTGCGCGCCAGCCGCCAGCCGCAGCAGCGCCGCACGGGTGATGCCGTGCAAAATGTCATTGGACAAAGGGCGCGTGATGATGGTGTTGCCTTTGACAATATAGGCATTGTTGGACGTGCCTTCGGTGATGTGACCATCTTCGATGAACCACGCATCATCCACGCCAGCCGCTTTAGCGGCCATTTTGGCCATAGAGGGATACAGCAATTGCACGGTCTTAATGTCGCGCCGTCCCCAGCGCATATCGGGCACGGAAATAACCCTCCACCCTGTTTTGGCAGCAGGGGCGTTGGCAAGGCCGGGTTTGCTTTGGGTGAACAGCACAAGGGTCGGTTTGGTATCTGCGGGCGGATAGGCGAAATCACGATCGCCCGGGTTGCCGCGCGTGACTTGCAGGTAGATCATCCCCTCATCAATGGCGTTCAGGCGGACAAGTTCGCGGTGAATGTCCAGCAATTCGGCGTCGCTGCAAGGGCTGGCCATGTCCAATTCCGACAGGCTGCGCGCCAGCCGCGCGGCATGGCCTGCAAAATCAATCAGCTTGCCATCTAGAACGGACGTCACCTCGTACACCCCATCCGCCATCAGAAAACCGCGATCAAAGATCGAAACGGTTGCATCGGCTTCGGGAAGGTAGGCCCCATTTACCTAGACAGTGCGGCTCATGTTATCCCCATCGGTCTGGCGGTGGCGGATGCAGGCCC